>NZ_JADBTZ010000005.1:0-27328 GCF_020245885.1 Microcystis sp. M165S2
ACCTTGACAACAGATAGTAGGGGGTTTCGTTCAGAAAAGACTTCAAATTCGGCCTTGAACGAGTAAAACTTTCTAGGAAATAAGGTGGAACATGAGATTTTTTCGACTTGTTCAAAGTGGCCGGAGGGCATTCGGACACTGAAAACGGACGTGGAGAAAGTGTCAGACTTAAGCAATTAAGCGTTTTTCGGTGAAGCGTCAACCCCATTCAGCGACCACCCTAAAAAAGTGGCGTGGTGAGGAATCGCCGTCCGTTTTACGGCGGCGAGGATGTCAAGAAAACCTAATCCAAGCGGCCGTTAAGCAAGGCGACCTCTCCCTGGCGCTGCGAACCGTTGAACGTTCCCGCTCCAAACGCCTTGCCGACCTAATCGCCATCAGCGACCTCTACGCCGATGGGCGCATCCCCCCAGAAATACAAGCCTGGTATCAGCAACTTCAGGACAGCCGCCGCAGCAAATCCCAACTCGCTCAAGACCGTCCTGAACTGTCCAAAGACGATAAACCATCTTTGACCCCTGCACTAAGCCGCAACACCCGCGCTAGCTTTGCCTCTGAACAACTCCTCGCCGCCGAAGCCGCTGAACGTCAAGCCTGGGAAGCTCTCTACCGCTTTGATGCCATTACCGCCCAACTTCAGCAACCCCAACCCCAACCTCGCCTTGATGAGTTAATGGCGCTGCTCCCCTCTCCCCAGACTGCCCTCCTCAGCTTCTACACCACCGCCACCCATACCCACATCTTTGTCCTGCGTCGCCCCTCCCGGGATGGCGGGGAATCGGTCAACTGCCACACTATTCCCAATCCCCCAGAGTCCGCCAACGACCTGCAAAACTGGCTGGTCGAAAACTGGACTATCCCCTACATTGCGATTAATCAAGCAGAGACCGCCCAATCCCGCCAGCAGCGTCGGGATGAGTGGCACCAAGCTATGGCCGCTCGTCTGCAAGAATTGGCAACCCGCCTGCAATTCGATACCCTCATCCAACAGCACCTCCAGGGCATCACTGACTTAATCCTGATTCCCCACCTCTTTCTGCACCAAATTCCCTTCGACCTTCTACCCACCGCCGAAGGCAAACTACTGGGCGATCGCTTTCGCCTTCAGTTTGTCCCCAGTACCAAAATTCTGGGACTGTGCCAAGAGCGATCGCAACCCACTCCCGACACCCTGGGGATTGTGGAAAACACCACAGAGGATTTGCCCTATACTCCCCTAGAGTGTGAGTGGGTCGCCCAAACCTGGAATGTGCCTCGCCAACGGCGGCTACAGGGGCGCACTGTCACCCCCGACTCTTATCTGCAACTGCTCAAACAAGTGCAAGCCCTACTTTCCAGCCACCACGCCACCAGTCGCCCCGATGATCCTCTCAACTCCCACCTCGTCCTAGACGGGGAGCAAAAAGTCACCTTGCGGGATTTAATTAGTCCCTCGTGGCGCTTTCCGGAATTGTCGGAAGTGTTTCTCTCCTGTTGTGAAACTGGTCTCAGTTTTGCCAGTTTCCGAGATGAGGAAGGAAACCTGCGACGGGAATTACTGGACGAACCCCTCAGTTTAGGTACAGGCTTTCTGCTGGGGGGCGCTCGAAGTGTGATCAGTAGTCATTGGGCGGTGGCTGACCTAGCCACAACGCTATTTTCGCGGGAGTACCATCGCGCACGGCGGGCCGGAGAGGAACGCTTAACGGCTCTACATCAGGCTCGCCAAGCGTTGCGGGAGACTTGCCAAAAAGACTGGCGGGACCGTTTGACAGTCGATTATCAGCAGGCTTTCCAGACTTGGCAACAACTGCGCCGCGCCCAAGACCCCAACACCGATGCTGCTGGGGCCAATTATCAAAAAATCAGCGAATTGATCAAGTGGCTTGACAATTTTGCTCCCGACGCAGTGCCTTTTCAGGATTATCGTTACTGGGGGGCGTTTTACTGTCTTGGACTTCCTTAAATTAGGAATTATTTCCTTGTTGCAAGTAAAATGTAGGGTGCGTTAGACGGCGATAATCTCTGCTTAAACTTAAATCTAACAATCCGTCGTAACGCACCCTACCTATCATTAATTTAAGTTTATTATAACATATAATTAATTTGCAAGAGTTCTTATCTATCATTAATTTATTTGATGCGTTACGCTATCAAAGAGCGCACCCTACTACTAATTATTGTACTTTAAAAGGATAATGCCGGGTTTTTAAAGGTTCCAATTTTAACAGGTCAAAAGCCTTATTTTAAAAGGGTTTTACCATTATTCAGCAATCCCTAATTAGGATAAACTCGCCCTTTCCAACCTCCCCCTTGACCGCGCCAATAACGCAGGGCAGAATCGACAGTCATTACACTATAAAAGAGGGCAATTAGGGGTAAAGTTAAAGCCCGCAGGGGCGATAATTTATATAGTCTTAAAGTCGGGCTATAGGAAAGGGCTATTAGTAATAAGGTGATGGTGCTAATTATCATAATTGATGTTTGTTTTAAGACCAATCCCCAGATTAAGCCCAAGGGGGCGGCTAAATAGGTTAAAAACATCCCGAAAATTGTCCCGATTAACCAAAGTGTTGAGTAATTAAGTTGTGTAAAGGCGGTGCGGGCTACCATATTCCAAATGCTGGCTAAATCGGGATAGGGACGGAGACTATAGGTGCTTTCTGTTAATCCTAACCAGATGGATTTCTCAGGATTTTCGGGGTGATTTTGTAGATATTTTTTAACTGCGATCGCCAAAGAACAATCATCAATTAAAGCTTGTTTAAGAATCTCAATACCGCCAATTTTTTCTAGGATATCTCGGCGAATTAAAATGCAGCCCCCAGCGGCGGCTGCTATCGGGGAATTAGGGTTATTAACTAGGGGAAAAGGATAGAGTTTCTCGAAGAAAAAAACAAAAGCAGGAATGAGGAATTTTTCCCAAAAACTGTCACAGTTTAGCAGCACCATCAGGGAAACTAAAGCTTGTTTTTCTTGTACTGCTTTAGTGACTAATTGGGTTAAATTATCTGCTGCGTGGGCAATATCAGCATCGGTGAACAGAAAATAATCGGGAGCGAATTTCTCGGTAGCCTCTGTTATTCCCTGTTTCATTGCCCATAATTTACCCGTCCATCCTATCTCTAAAGGTTGTCCAGAAATAATAGTTATCTGGTCAGATTTATGAGATTGATCAGCAATTTTTTGAGCAACTTTCCCCGTACCATCACTGCTTTGATCGTCAATTAAAATAATCGAAAATTCTCCTTGATAATCTTGGTTAAAGAGGGAAGTTAAACTGATAGGTAAAACGTCGGCTTCGTTTCGTGCGGGGATAATTGCCGAGACTTTTGGATAATTTGTTAAAGGAGAAGTGACAGGATTAATTTTTTGGTTAGATAGCCAAAATTGTCCCCTGGCTAAGATTAAATATAACCAAATTATTAGCGATAGGAAAGTAACTAAGAATAATAAAAATGTCATAAGCTAGTCGGCTTTCGATGAGGGAATAGGGAACAGGTCAAAAAGAGTATCAAATTTAGATGCACAACAGTTTCATAAGTTTGGGGTTTAACAGAGGGCGATTTAGGGTAAAATAGAAGCAAGTTAGCAAGATTAGGCGAGGCAGTAAATCATGGATTATGATGTCGTAATTATTGGGGGGGGACCGGCGGGAGGTCACTGTGGTAGATTATTAAGTGAAAAAGGTTATCGTGTTCTTTTGGTGGAACAACATTCTAGTTGGCAAGATAATAACTTTTCTAGTGCCGCTTCTCCCCTAGAAATTTTAGAACAATTCAATCTCCCCGAAACCGTAGTGGCTAGGTTTTGGAAAAATATCGAAATTATCTCCACTAGCATACATCATTTTTGGTCATCACCGCAACCTTTAGGGGTAGTTTTTGATTTTGCCAAATTGCGAGAGTTTTTAGCCACAGAAGTGCTGCGTTGGGGGGGAGAAGTTCGTTTAGGCTGTCGTTATCTGAAATATCAACAGATGGAGGATAAGCTAACTGTTTTCTTGAAATCAAAAGGAGAGGAAATCGAGACAGTTACTACTCGTTTATTAGTTGATGCCACGGGATACGCTAGAGCAGTTATGTATAAACATAGACGAGAAAAACCTGATTTTTTAAAAGCAGTGGGCATTGAATATTTAATTACAGTACCAGAACAATTTTATCAAAAATATCAAGATAATTTAGTATTTTTTCTCGGTCATAAATGGAGTCCTAAAGGTTATGCTTGGATTTTTCCTATGGATAATCAGCAATTAAAAATAGGAGCCGCTTGGTTAGAGGGAGAACATCCTTATATTTCTGAAGTTAAGTCTTTAAAAAGTTATATTATCCAGATACTCAAAGACTACATAAAGTTAGATAATTACGAGCTAGTAGAGCAACACGGTTCCATCGTGGAATATTCCTCTGGACTGCAAGATATTTACTATAAAAAACCAAATATTATCGCCATAGGTGATGCAGTTTCAACTATCAATGCTTTAGGAGGGGAGGGAATTAGACACGCTATGAAAGGAGCCGAAATTGCTTGTCAATACATGGAAGAATATTTACAGGGAAAATCGAGTAGTTTTACCCCTTATCAACAGCGGATGCAAGAATATTTTCAACCAAAATGGAATTTATCCGATCGCCTCAGTCGCAAAGTTTATTTAGAATATAGTGATGCGCGTATCGATCAAGGAGTATCCTATCTCAAGTATCTTGCCACACAGGATATAATCGACATTTTATTTTACTACAAATTTGAAAAATACACAAAAGGGTTAGGAGGATTTCTACTGGGTAAATTACGTCAATGGTGGCACAAAATTTTCCCTAGTCAAAACCCCGAATAAATAAGCTAGGATAAAGCTAAGGAAACAATATTGGTAAAGACCGTGAGTAAGTTTATTCGCTACAGTACAATTATCACCCTGCTGGGCATTTTAGCAGCCTGTAGTGGCAATCCTGACCTAGAAAATCGTCTGGCTGCTGATCCTAATCTACAAACAAATCCCATACCGGAAAACTCTCCTAATAACAAGCAATTACCCGCAAATTTTCCCGCAGAAATTCCTCGATATAGTCAATCAGAATTATTATCCGTGCAGACAAATCCTGATAATACTGGTGGACAAACCCGTTGGCAATCCAACGATCCCAGCAATGCGATCGAGGCTTTTTATCAACAGGAATTAGTTAATAATAATTGGGAAATTATCACTCCCTTTTCTGGGGAAGGAGTCAATAGTACCCTAACGGCCCGTCGAGATAATTTAGAATTAACTATCACCATAACTGCCACTTCTCCCAATACCCAATATAGCCTCGATTATCGTCCAATAGGAACCCCAATTGTGTCCCCTAGTCCCTCCCCTAGTCCCTCCCCTATTTCTTCCCCCTTACCCAATCTTAATCCCACCAGTTTTAACGATCTCGAATCCTTACCTAATCCCTTAAAGAGCCACATTCAAGACTTAGCTAGATTAGGAGTATTAACAGGCAATAACAATCAGTTTAACCCTAATGATACAATAAAGCGCCGAGAATTTGCCCGCTGGTTGTTACAGGCTAATAATGCCATTTATGCCAATGTAGCGGGTAAACAAATCCGTTTAGCTACTCCCAATAGTTCCCCCGCTTTTAGTGATGTGAAAAATAACGATTCCGATTATATTTATATTCAAGGATTAGCGGAAGCGGGGTTAATTCCTTCTCCTTTAACGGGAGATAGTAGCACCCTTTTATTCCGTCCCAATGCTCCTTTAACCCGGGAAGATTTAATCGCGTGGAAAGTGCCATTAGATATCAGAAAAGCTTTACCGAGCGCCAATCTTGATACGATTAAAAATACTTGGGGTTTTCAGGATACTAATAAAATTAACCCGCAGCTGGTGCGCGCTCTTTATGCCGATTTTCAAAATGCTGAACAAGCTAATATTCGGCGAGTTTTTGGTTTTACTACCCTATTTCAGCCAAAAAGACCAGTAACTCGCGCTGAAGCTGCCGCTGCTTTATGGTATTTTGGTTTTCAGGGTGATGGTGTTTCCGCTGCCGATGCTTTGCAGGGTCAAGATACACAACAGAGTGGGGTTAATTGAAATTTGTCCACAAAAATTAAGGGTGTGTTAGGAAAATATAAGCACTCTTTTTGACATTTCTTCATATCTATTCAGAAAAATTAACAAAGAATTCTTGACCCTGCAGCTGGGGTAATATTTTATCCTAAAGATATAACTCTGCTGCAGGGGATTTTGTTGCTGACTTTCGCTGCTATTAAAATTATGACCCATCAAACTCTCAAACTCGCCGGGATGAGTTGCGCTGGTTGTGCTGATTCGATCGAACGGATAATTAAATCTATCCCCGGAGTGATTCGATGTCAAGTTAATTTTGGCATGGAACAGGTGGATGTGGACTATGATCCCAAGCGTACCGATCTTAACACTATTCAAGCAAAAGTTAGGGATGCCGGTTTCCAAGCTACACCGATAACGGAAATTAATCTCGAATCCAGGCCAGAAAAAGAACTTCTCACCAAACTATCGATCGCTATTGTTATTAGTATTATACTTTTTATCGGTTCTTTGCCGATGATGACGGGTTTATCTCTATCTTTTATTCCCCACTGGTTACACGCTCCCTTATTACAATTAATTCTCGCTACTCCCGTCCAATTTTGGTGCGGTCAAAGTTTTTATAAAAATGCTTGGAAAGCCTTTAAAAATCGCACTGCCACCATGGACACTTTAGTAGTTTTGGGAACCAGTGCCGCCTATTTTTATTCCTTGTTTTCAACCTTCGGGAGCGATTTTATCGAAAAACAGGGGTTTGATTCCCATGTCTATTACGAAGCATCAGCTATCGTCATTACTCTGATTTTACTCGGTCGTTTCCTCGAAAAACGTGCCAGAAAAGAAACGGCCGCCGCTATTAAACAATTAATGAGATTACAGGCAAAAACTGCTAGGGTGATTAGGGAAGAACAGACGCTAGATCTACCGATCGAAGAGGTTAAAGTAGGAGATATAATTTTAGTGCGTCCGGGGGAAAAAATTCCCGTCGATGGCATAATTATCCAAGGCAGTTCTAGCATTGATGAATCGATGGTGACGGGGGAAAGTTTACCCGTGCGAAAAACCGTCAATCAACAGGTAATCGGAGCGACAATTAATAAAACCGGTAGCCTACAAATGCAAGCGTTACGAGTGGGAAAAGATACGGTTTTAGCTCAGATTGTCCGATTAGTGCAAACCGCGCAAGCATCAAAAGCACCTATACAAAGATTAGCCGATCGAGTGACCGCTTATTTTGTGCCGGTGGTGATGATTATTGCGGTAATAACTTTCTTGTTTTGGATTCTCCGCACGGGTAATCTCACCCTCGCTTTGATTACAATGGTGGAAGTCTTAATTATCGCTTGTCCCTGTGCCCTAGGATTAGCTACACCCACCTCGATTATGGTGGGAACAGGACAGGGAGCAAAACAGGGAATTTTAATTAAAAATGCCGAAAGTTTAGAATTAGCTCATGGCATTACTACTATTGTTCTCGATAAAACGGGAACTCTCACCCAGGGTAAACCAACGGTGACGGACTTCTTGACTCGCGAAGGGGTGGGGGATGGACGGGAATTATCGCTGCTGCAGTTAGTCGTATCGGTGGAGAATCATTCTGAACACCCGTTAGGAGAAGCAATAGTTAAATATGGGCAGTTAAACCAGATTAAAACCCTAGAAGTAAGCGAATTTGACTCAATAACTGGGTCAGGGGTGCAGGGAAAAGTCGGGTCGGATTTAGTGCAAATCGCTACACAACAATGGTTAGAAAGTCAAGGGATTGAAACAAAAGTTCTTAAAAAAGTCGCCCACGATTGGGAATGGCAGAAAAAAACCGTGGTTTGGATAGCGGTTAACGGGCATTTAGAGGGGTTGCTCGCCATTTCCGACGTTTTAAAACCTTTTTCTTCTTCAGTGGTCGCCAAGCTCAAAAAAATGGGCTTAGAGGTGATGATGATGACGGGGGACAACCTCGAAACCGCAGAAGCGATCGCCAGCGAGTTGGGTATCCGGCGCTTTTTTGCCGCACTCCGTCCCCAACAAAAAGCCGAAAAAATCGAATATTTGCAGAAAAAAGGGAAAATTGTCGCCATGGTTGGAGATGGCATCAATGATGCGATCGCATTGGCGCAAGCGGACTTAGGTATTGCCATTGGCACGGGGACCGATGTAGCGATCGCCGCTAGTGATATAACCTTAATTTCGGGAGATTTACAGGGAATTGTGACTGCTATTGAGTTAAGTCGGGCAACAATGGCAAATATCAAAGAAAATCTCTTTTTTGCTTTTATTTATAACCTGATTGCCATTCCCATCGCTGCCGGAGTCCTCTATCCTTTTCTGCTCAATCCGATTATTGCCGGTGCTGCCATGGCTTTAAGTTCCCTTTCCGTGGTGATGAATGCTTTACGATTGCGTCGAGTTCATCCCAGGGTGGGGGGATAACTTTCGTTAACAATTCTTTAGGAAAAACTAGAAAAATTAGCTGTACGGGGGATGATACCGTAGAAAAGGCAATAGAATAATCATCGTGATATGACTGACTCCCCTGAAATACCTTATTTATTACGCGCTGCCAAAGGAGAAATCTTACCCCGTCCTCCCGTGTGGATGATGAGACAAGCAGGACGTTATATGCAGATTTATCGAGAATTGCGGGATAAATACCCCAGTTTTCGGGAAAGATCGGAAAATGCAGATCTAGCGATCGAAATCTCCCTGCAACCTTGGCGTGCTTTTCAACCGGATGGGGTGATCATGTTCTCCGATATTCTCACTCCCCTAGCGGGAATCGGTATTCCCTTTGATATTATCGAAAGTAAGGGGCCGATTATCGATTCTCCCATTCGTACTCAAGCGCAGGTGGACCAACTTAATCCCCTCGATCCCGATCAGTCTTTACCTTTTATCAAAACGATTTTAAAAACCCTACGTCAAGAGGTGGGAAACAAATCCACTGTCCTCGGTTTTGTCGGAGCGCCTTGGACTTTAGCAGCCTATGCAGTGGAAGGGAAAGGTTCTAAAAGTTATTCTGTGATTAAAGGGATGGCTTTTTCGGAACCTTCGGTACTACACCAATTTTTAGATAAATTAGCGGATATGATCGCCACCTATGTCCGTTATCAAATTGATTGTGGGGCGCAAGTGGTACAAATGTTCGATTCTTGGGCGGGTCAATTAACTCCCCAAGATTACGATGTTTTTGCCTTACCCTATCAACAAAAAGTAGTTCGTTTGGTGAAAGAAACCCATCCCGATACACCGTTAATTCTCTACATTAGTGGCAGCGCTGGCGTTTTGGAAAGAATGGCTAAATCGGGGGTTGATATTATTAGCGTCGATTGGACCGTGGATCTGGCGGAAGCGAGACAGCGTTTAGGTAAATCGATGATGGTTCAAGGTAATATCGATCCGGGGGTTTTATTCGGTTCCCAGTCTTTTATTCGCGAGCGGATTATTGATACTATTCGTAAAGCAGGTAATCAAGGTCATATTCTTAATTTAGGTCATGGTGTTTTGGTGGGAACTCCTGAAGATAACGTGCGTTTCTTCTTTGAAACCGCTAAAGGATTTAGTTATCAATAAAGTTACTCAGGGAACAGGTAATGGGGAAATTGGGAAATTGGGAAATGGGGGAATGGGAAAATGGGGAAATGGGGAAATGGGGGAATTCAACTAAAACCCTAAAACCCTAAAACCCTAAGTACCTAAGCAAAATTAATTACACATATCTAACCCCCTCCTTGCCTCTTGTCTCTTGCCTTTTGCCTTTCTTCACTAAGAAATTTATTTTGCACGACTACTTAAAACCCCAAAACCCTAAAACCCTAAAACCCCAACACACAACACCCTTTTTGACTTTTTACTTTCAAACTGTCCCCTAAATTCTGCTGGATCAATTAAAATAATGAAAAAAATATTTCTAACGGGTGTGAGTGGCTGTATTGGGCATTATATCGCCGAGATTTTACTGGAAAATCCCGACTATGAATTATATTTTTTATTGCGTAATCCAGAGAAGTTAAAATTTACTTACCAAGGGCGATCAAATGTTCATATACTTTTAGGCGATATGCAAAATATTGGGGTATATGCTGATCTTTTAAAAACAATGAATAGGGCGATTTTAATCGCTACCAGTTGGGGAGGAGAGGAGGAAAGTTATCAGATTAATGTGGTAAAAACCCTGGAATTAATTAGTTATTTAGATGCTCAAATCTGCGATAAAGTCCTCTACTTTTCTACTGCCAGCATTCTCAATCAAAATAATCAACCTTTGCCCGAAGCTGGGGAAATAGGAACTAATTATATCCGCACTAAATATATTTGTTATAGTAAATTTGCTGACCTAGAAATTGCCGATAAAATTATCACTTTATACCCCACTTTTGTCTTAGGTGGTGACGAAAATAAACCCTATTCTCATATCTATGGCGGTTTACCGGATGTGTTGAAATATATCGGTTTAGTGCGTTGGTTTCAAGCTGATGGCAGTTTTCATTTTATCCATGCCAAAGATATAGCTCAAGTGGTGAATTATTTAATCGAAAATCCCGCACCAGAAAGCAAAATTGTCCTAGGCAATCAACGCACAACAGCTAACCAAGCAGTGGAGGAAATCTGTACTTATTTAAACAAAAAAATCTATTTTCGCATTTCTTTATCTTTAACCATTGCTAACTTTTTTATCAAAGTTTTTAACTTGCAGATGGAACCATGGGATCGTTTTGCGATGAATTATCGTCACTTCACCCACTTTAAAACCTATACTCCTGCTGATTTTGGTTTAAAAAACTATTGTTCCACCCTTGATGATGTTTTAGCCTTGCGAGGAATTCCCCGAGGTTGATCATAGACTAATCTTGAAATTGTCTAGCATGAAATTGAGCGTAACGACCATTAAGATTTAATAACTCCTCGTGATTACCCACCTCGATAATTTCACCCTTTTCTAAGACTAAAATACGGTTAGCTTTTCTGACAGTTGCTAATCGGTGAGCAATAACAAATACCGTGCGCTCAGTCATAATTCTTTCTAAAGCTTCCTGCACTAAAGCTTCCGATTCCGAATCGAGCGCGGAAGTCGCTTCATCTAAGATTAAAATTCTCGGATTAGATAAAACTGCTCGCGCGATGGCGATTCTTTGTCTTTGTCCACCCGATAAATTAACACCCCTTTCTCCCACATAGGTATAGTAACCCTGGGAAAGTTCACCGATAAATTGATGAGCGTTGGCAATTTTTGCCGCTTTTTCCACCTCTTGCAGATTAAAATCTCCCTGGCCAAAAGCGATATTTTGGGCTATAGTGCCAGAAAAGAGAATATTTTCCTGTAAAACTACGCCAATTTGTCGCCGGAGACTTTTTAAAGTCACATCACGAATATCCACCCCATCGATTAAAATCTTGCCGGAAGTGGGGTCATAAAAACGCAATAAAAGATTAACTAAAGTGGTTTTTCCCGCTCCCGATGCTCCCACTAAAGCAATCATTTCCCCAGCGTGTGCAGTAAAATTAATATTTTTTAAAACCTGTCTGTCCTCATTGTAAGAAAAATTTACTTGACAATATTCAACTTCTTTGCTGTGGGGTTGCAGATTGATCGCATTCGGTTTTTCGGTAATTGTTGGCAAAATAGCTAACAATTCAAAAATCCGATCCATGGAGGCTTGACCCTGTTTAAATTGATTATAATTACTGGTAATATGGGCGATGGGATCGATTAACATTGCCACCGCTGCCACATAACTAACAAAGTCAATTCCAGTTAAATTCTTTTGGGAAATTTGCCAACCAGCGAGAAAGAATAAAAAGATGACACCGAGAGCTTGTAAGAATCCCACCACGACGTATTGTAAAGCTTTGGTGGATTCTGATAGGTATTGAGCGCGGCGATTTTCCTCCGCTTCTTGGGCAAAAAGCTCGGTTTGATAATCTTCAGCAGCGAAAGCTTGCACCACACGAATACCGCTAAAAACTTCGGTTAATAACGCAGAAATATTAGATATTTTCGCTTGGGCGCGACGAGCGTATTGTAATAATTTTTCGCCAAAAAATCCCACCAAAACCCCTAACAAAGGAGCGATAATAATGACGGCGATCGTCAATTGCCAGTTAACAATAAACATATAGGCAAAGACGACAATTAACTGCAAAGCTGAGGGAATAAAATCATGGAAAAATTTGTTAATTACTTCCCCAATGCGATCAATATCTTCCGTTAAACGATAGGATAAATCACCAGTTTTTGCCGTTTCAAAGTAATTTAAGCCGAGGGTTTGCAGGTGTGCATAAACTTTTTTTCTCAATTCTAGGGCAATTTTTAAAGAAGCTTTTGCCATCAGGGAATCTTGCCCATACTGAGACATTCCCCGCAGTAAAAAAACCACTGCCCCCACCCCCGAAAGTGTCGCCAATGCTTGCACATTTCCCTCGCCGATATATCTGGCCATTTGTCCGGCTAACCAAGCTAAAATCGGCCAAAATACCGTAAATCCGATCGTACAGATAAACGCCAAAATAATTGTTTGGGTTTGGGGACGGAGATAGGGAATAAGATTCCAATAACTAGAGCGAGATTTCAAAATAATTTATGGACTTAAGGGGTTAATCGGGGGGTAGAGACGTTTGTAGTCCACGTCCCTACGATATTTTCCAATAATACAAAGTTATGCTGCGATTAAACCGCCACAGCTTGATGAATGTAGCCTAATTCCGTCAATTTGTTCCAGACTTTGGCGACACTTTCCTCTAAAGTCTCTAAATCGGTGCGGCATTCCACTTCTGGGTTAAAAGGTGGTTCATAGGGATCATCAATTCCCGTAAAAGACTTGATTTCGCCAGCACGCGCTCTTTTATATAATCCTTTCACATCGCGCGCCTCACAGACGTTTAAGGGAGCATTCACGAAAACTTCGACAAAACTGCCGATTTTTCCCCGTACTTCCTCGCGAATCTCACGATAGGGAGAAATAGCCGAAACTAGGACAATCACACCGTGACGGGTGAGCAAATTAGACACAAAACCAATGCGACGGATATTTTCATCGCGATCCTCTTTACTAAATCCTAAACCCTTGGTAAGATTCGTACGTACTATATCGCCATCGAGAACTTCAATGGAATAACCTTCAGCGATTAATTTTGCCTGTAATGCCTCGGTAATCGTGCTTTTCCCCGCACCACTCAATCCCGTTAACCAAACCGTCACGCCGCCTTGTTTCATAGCAATCATTAATAATACTTAAATCCTGTTTAGCGTACCATATCTCAGTGATCAGTGATCAGTTACCAGTTATCAGATGGGAGTTTTCAGTTCACTGATTACTGCTTACTGATAACTGAACAACCCCCCAACCTGATTGAAACAAACAACCTGTCGCCACGATCACTGATAATGTATGTTGAGTTACTGTCTTGAATAAGGTAATGTTTAAGAAATTCCCCCCTCACACCCCGCTCATTCTTGGACTAGGTTCTGGGGTTGCGCTTTTTACTCTCACCAGTCTCTTTCTCTTTCACCCGAAAATTCTTGCTTGGCTCGATCGCAATAGTGCTTCGCTTCCTAGCCAAGATGCTAACCAACCCTCTGCCGTGGTTGATAGCGTTTCCTTACCACAAACCGAGCGAGATGTCAAGTTAAAAGATGTGGCTGATGCCAACGCGCCCTCTTTAGATCGTAGTCGCGCCCGCTATCTCCTGGCCATGGATTTATTGAGAAAATATGAAGGGGGTCCGGCTTTAAAACAATTAGAAGGCTTAGAAAAACAATATCCTGTCCTCGCTCCCCAGATTCTCCTCAAACAGGGACGCGCCCACGAATTAAGCAACGATAGTGAAAAAGCGCGAGAAATTTGGCAAAAATTACTGGCAACCTATCCCCAATCGCCCGTAGTGGCGGAAGCTTACTACTCTTTGGGCAAATACGACCCCAGTTATCGTGAGAAATTGCTTAAGGAATACCCCCGACACCCCCTCACTTTGGCTTTAATTCGCCAACGTCTTCAAGAAAATCCCGATCAATTTCCCTTATGGTTGCAGTTAGCCAAGGCTAATCCTTTTGATCCTACCCTCAATCAGGCCCGCGATCGTTTGGTGAAAGACTACGCCAATCAGTTAACTCCGGCGGATTGGGCAATTATTGGGGCCGGTTATTGGCAGTCGGGATTGTACGAAAAGGCCTATAAAGCCTACGCTAAAGCCACTCCTAGCCCCGAACAAGCCTATCGTTACGCCCGCGGGCTACAAATTGCCAAAAAACTGCCAGAAGCTCGCACCGCTTACCAAAAATTAATTAAAACCTATCCCCAAGCCTCAGAAACCGGTTTAGGATTACTGCGACTCGCCCAAATTTCTCCTAACCGCGATGCCATAGCATATCTCGATCGCATTGTCAAGCAATTTCCCGATCGCGCCCCGGAAGCTTTGGAAGCGAAAGCCAAATTACTGGACTCAACTAATGCCCAGGCCGCTAGTCAAACATGGCAGACTCTATTAAATAAATACCCAAAATCCGACGAAGCCGCCGATTATCGCTGGTTAATGGCCCAAAGAGCCGCTAAATCCGGTGATTACGCCAAGGCGTGGCAGTGGGCGCAGCCAATTGCGGTTAATAATCCCGATAGTCAAATTGCCCCGAAAGCGGCCTTTTGGGTGGGAAAATGGGCGCAAAAACTCGGCAAAAACCAAGAAGCAAAACAAGCTTTTACCTACACTATTTCTCGTCATCCCCATTCCTATTATGCTTGGCGCTCGGCGGTTTTATTAGGTTGGGACGTGGGGGATTTTACCACTGTCCGCTCCTATAACCCTACCACCGTCAAACCCGCCACCCGTAACGCTCCCCCCGCTGGTTCGGAAGCTTTCAAGGAATTATATCGAATTGGTGAAGATACGGACGCTTGGAATCTCTGGCAAGCAGAAATTGTCGATCCTTGGAATTTAACCGTTGACGAACAATTTAACCTCGGTGTCTATAAACTCTCTCGCAATCAAAATTTAGAAGGAATTAACCTGATTTGGCGCTTGCGAGAAAGAGATACCCCGGAGGAAAAGAAAGCCTGGAAACTGCTGCGACAAAATGATAAATACTGGCACGCTTTATTCCCTTTCCCCTACTACGATACCATCCTGCAATGGTCAAAAGATAGACAATTAAATCCCCTGCTAGTGACAGCTTTAATCCGGCAAGAATCCCGCTTTGAAAAAGAAATTCGTTCTCCTGTGGGGGCAGTGGGATTAATGCAAATTATGCCCGATACGGGTAAATATATCGCAGGTAATACTGGCAATAAAAGTTATTCTTTAACTAATCCCGAAGATAACATTATGATGGGAACATGGTATCTGGATTATACCCATGGCAAATTCGCAGGAAATTCACTTTTTGCCGTGGCTAGTTATAACGCAGGACCCGGGGCAGTTTCCAAGTGGAGACAGCGTTTTGATTTTAGCGATCCCGATGAATTTGTCGAGAATATTCCCTTTAGAGAAACTAAGGGTTATATAGAATCGGTGTTTGGTAATTATTGGAATTATCTCCAGATTTATAACCCTGAAATTCAAGAGCAAATGAGCAGAATTGCTAACCCTTCCTAGGGAATTGATGGGGATGGGTAATTAACTCATTCCCTTACTAACTTTTTTCTTGATTATGCAATCATTTAACTGGCAAACCGTCGATCGAGATTCTCCTTTTACTCGCTTAGATTTTCGGACAAAATTAACCATGATGATCGTGGTTACTCTCATCGCTTTTACTTGGGAAAGTCCGCTCGCTGGTGGTTTACTAACTCTTATTGTCGCTTTAGCTTGTCTCTGGGCCGGAGTAAAATGGTCCTATATCCTCAACATTTTAAAATTCATGGCTCCTTTTTATCTATTCTTATTAATTACCATGGGATTTTTTAATGTGGAACAGGTAAAAGCTTTAACGGGAAAAACTGAATTAACTCCCTTATTAACTGTCGGTTCTGCCAAAATGACTGTGGAGGGAACCCTCTACGGTTTAAATGTAATCTTTAAAACTCTCACCATGGTTTTAATTATTCCCCTCGCTATTTTTACCACCGATATAAATCAGATGATGGTGAGTTTAACTAAAGCCAGAATTCCTTACAAAATAGTCTTTATTTTTTCCTCTACCCTGCGCTTATTTCCTCTCCTAGTAGAAGAATCTCGATCGATTATTTCTGCTCAAAGATTACGAGGATTAGCAATAGAAAAAATGGGTTGGCTGCAAAAAGGAAAAATTTACGCTTCTATCGCTGTACCTTTAATTTTAAACGCTATGGCTAAATCGCAAAAATTAGAGGTAGTTCTACAAGCTAAAGCTTTCTCTGGTGATCCTGATCGCACATTTTTACAGGAATCAATCTTAACCAATAAAGACTATTTATTAATTATTGGCTTTCTATTTTTATTGGTTTTGGCAATTATTCTCTATGTAAAATTCGGGGTGGGAAAATTTGCCTGGTTGTTTTAAGCTCAATTCCTATTGTATAGCTCGATCGATCTGGGTATATAAAGCTTCTAAATCCCCGGAATTGTCCAAAACAATATCAGCTAAGGCAATTTTTTCAGCTAAAGACATTTGATTATTAATCCGAGCGATCGCTTGTTCTTTGCTTAAGTTATTTCTAGTCGTTAAGCGTTGAATTTGTTGCTCGAAACCGCAGAAAACCACCCAAATCTCTGTGACTAAATGGGTTAGTTTGGCTTCCAATAATAAAGGGATAGAAAAAACAACTACAGGATTATCCAACAGGGCTAAATTCTGGTTAAAACATTCTCTAACGTAGGGATGAATCTGACTTTCTAACCAGATTTTTTCCTCGGGATTATTAAAAATAATCTCTCCTAACTGTTGGCGATTAAGGGAATTATCCTCAGTTTTAACTTTTCTGCCATAACGCTGAAAAATTCTCTCTAAAATTGCCGAACCTTTTTCCACTGCTTCCCGGGCATAAATATCCGCATCAAGGACGGGAATTTTGTAGATATTTTCTAAATAATTAGAAACCGTGGATTTACCAGAAGCTATTCCCCCTGTCAACCCGATAATTCTTCTCGACATAGCACCCTAAATTTATAAACTCTCTATCTGTTGTAAAACTCTTGTTTGTACTTGTTGATAGGCAGTTTCCACATCTCCTAAATCGCGACGAAAACGATCCTTATCGAGAATGCGCGCTTGGGCATCCTCTTGGGTTTTATCCCAGAGACGACAGGTATCGGGGCTAATTTCATCACCTAGATAAATTTTGCCCGTTTTATCAACTCCAAATTCTAACTTGAAATCGACGAGAATAATCTGGCACTTATCGAAAAATTCTTGCAGATATTGATTAATTCGCAGGGCTAAATCTCGTAACTGATTGACTTGATCCTCCCTGGCAATATCGATCACTTTTATGCGATCGGGTGTTAACAGAGGATCCCCCAAAGCATCATCCTTGAGGTAAAATTCTACAAGAGGAAAAGGTAAAACTTTCCCCTCCTCTAATCCCGTTTGCTTGCACAAACTCCCGGCGGCGATATTTCTGACTACTACTTCCAAGGGAATGATTTTAATCGCCTTGACGCGCATTTCCCTAGAACTAGGGCGATCGATATAATGGGTAGGTATTCCTAGGGATTCTAACCATTGAAATAGGGCAGTGGAGATAGTACAGTTAATTTCTCCTTTACCGACAATTTGCCCGCGTTTTTGGGCATTAAAAGCGGTGGCATCATCTTTGTAATAAGTGAGGAGAATATCGGGATCATCGGTTTGATAGAGAATTTTGGCCTTACCTTCATAGAGTTTTTCCATAGTTATCATCCTCGGCAATTGATAAACGAAAATCGATGGTTAATCAGATAGCGACAGCAGCAAATTTTGGCGATCAACCTAGACAAAAAATATATATCATTGGGTAGATGATCGTTGAAAAAAATAATGTATAATTGCTGCTTAAAGATAACTGTCAACATTTTGCGACCGAATCTTAACATATAACCAAAAAGTGTCACGATTTAAGTGGTCAATTTTTGGCGAATCAGCCAAGTTTCTACTTAAATCCTCAATGATAGCCAACAACTGATATTATCTCCCATTACCATTACCGAAAAATCTAAAGAAATTCCGCAAAATTACCCGCCTTCGCCCTATGAGTCAGAATCCTCCTAACGATGATAACCCGAATCTCCCCGATCGCCGCAAGGAGAATTTTCTTTATCCTCGCGCCCCCTACTATGGAGAATTTAAGCCAGAAAACTTGCTATTTAACGCTAATTTACAGGAATTTGCCCAAAAGATCAGTTTTATTTGTAATCTGGAAACGGGGGGCAAAATCAGTTCTCTAGAAGCCTACGAAAAAATTAAAGCCCTCTGGAAAGACTTAAAACAGAGCAAAAAAGGCCTAGGCATTGGGGAAAATCCCTTTCAAAAAGATGATGATACCTAAAGGATAATCAGGAAAAATCTCCTCAGGTTATCAAAAATGCTGGGACAGAAATATTTTCTGCCCCATACAATTAGATGAGCAAACGCTTAAAAATTACCGTGATTTTGGATGGCATTTTCTAATTTTGCCACCACTTCCTCGACGCTAATTACTCCTAAATCGCCCGTGGCACGGGTGCGAATACTTAAACTATTAGTTTCCATTTCTTTGGCCCCCACCACTGCCATCACGGGGATTTTTTCGGTTTCAGCATTGCGAATCATTTTACCCAAACGTTCGCCACTGGTATCGGTTTCGGCGCGAATTCCTAACAACTGCATTTTCGCTGTCACCTCTTTAGCGTAATCCAATTGACTATCACTAACCGGTAATAATCGTATCTGGACAGGGGCTAACCAAAGAGGAAAATCTCCCGCGTATTCTTCGATTAAAATACCGATTAAACGTTCCAAAGAACCAAAAGGGGCGCGATGAATCATCACCGGACGTTTACGATTACCATCTTCGGCAACGTATTCTAGTTCAAAACGTTCGGGTAAATTATAATCTACCTGTACTGTTCCTAACTGCCATTCTCTTTCGAGGGCATCTTGGAAAATAAAGTCTAATTTTGGACCATAAAAAGCCGCTTCTCCGGGGGCTTCAAAATAATCCATCCCCAAAGTTTGCACCGCTTTTCTAATCGCTGATTCTGCCTTTTCCCAAGCTTCATCGGAACCGATATACTTATCCGATTCGGGGTCACGAAAACTCAATCGCGCCTTAAAATTCTTTAATTGTAAACTCTTAAACACCGTCAAAATTAAATCAACAACGCTTAAAAATTCCTTGTCTAATTGTTCGGGAGTGACAAACAAATGGGAATCATCCACGGTAAAACCGCGAACTCTAGTCAATCCTCCCAATTCTCCCGATTGTTCGTAACGATAAACTGTACCGAATTCTGCCAAACGCATCGGCAATTCCCGATAGGATCTCAAATCACTTTTATAGATTTGAATATGAAAAGGACAGTTCATCGGTTTGAGCACAAATCCTATTTCCTTACTAGCAGATTCCTCATCGTCTGCCATCATGGGAAACATATCTTCTTTGTACTTTTGCCAGTGACCGGAAATTTTAAACAAATCGACGCGAGCAATATGGGGAGTAACTACGGGTAAATAACCGCGTTTTAACTGTTCTTTTTTGAGAAAATCTTCTAACAAAGAACGAATTAAAGTTCCTTTGGGTGTCCATAAAGGCAACCCCGGCCCGACAGAATCAGAGAAAATAAATAAACCTAATTCTTTGCCTAATTTCCGATGGTCGCGTTTGAGGGCTTCTTGTTTGCGGCGCTTGTATTCGGCTAATTGTTGGGGATTTTCCCATGCTGTGCCGTAAATGCGCTGTAATTGGGCTTTATTCTCATCCCCACGCCAATAAGCACCCGCTACCGTCTCTAATTCGATCGCTTTCGGGTCTAGTTCACTTGTATTGCTTAGGTGCGGACCGGCGCACAAATCCCACCAAGCGTCACCAAGATGATAAAGGGTGATGGGTTCTTGAATTCCCGCCAGAATTTCCAGCTTATAGGCTTCATTAATCGCTTTAATGCGCTTTTCCGCCTCTTCCCGAGAAACTTCCTCGCGCATCACCGGCAGTTTTTTATTGATAATTTTGACCATCTCTTTTTTGATGTCCTTGAGATCCTTATCGGTAAAAGGTTCCGGCACATCAAAATCGTAGTAAAATCCAGTTTCAGTCCAAGGCCCGATAGTAACTTGGGCTTTCGGGAATAATTTCTGCACCGCCATGGCCATAACATGGGAGGTGGTGTGACGAATTCGCTTGAGGTGGTCGGATTCGCTGGTTTTCGGTAGTTTAATCGGGGCTTGGTTATCCATATCTCTTGAATTTACACCTTCTCTATTCTCTATTTTAATAGTAAAAGGAGTCTTTAGTCAGGAAAAAAATCAAGATACATATCAATGCCATTTCCCCTCATCTCTAACCTCTAAACCCTCATCTCTATTTCCTGATGAAAAAACTAATTTTATCCTGTTTATTTTTGGGATTGGTTGCTTGTAATGCCGCGGTTAATACCACTGATAACCAAAAACCAAAGGTAATCTCCACTAGCACAATTATCGCCGATTTAACCGCACGAGTGGGCGGTGAAGAAATTGACCATCAAGACATTTTAAAACCGGGGGATGATCCTCACGTTTATGAACCGGTTCCCGCCGATAGTGTGGCTTTAGAAAAAGCCGATTTAATTCTCTATAACGGTTATAACCTCGAACCGGGGTTAATTAAAATGATCAATTCTACGGGAATTCAAGCGAAAAAAGTGGCCGTGGGAGAAGCAATTAAGCCTTTACAACTGGAAAAAGAGGGGCAGAAAGTACCCGATCCCCACGTTTGGGGTTCGGCCAAAAACGGTATAATCATGGTGGAGAAAATCCGAGATCAATTGATTGAATTAAGTCCCGAAGATAAAGAGATTTTTACTAAAAATGCAGAGCAATTAATCAGGGAATTAGAAAATCTTGATCGCTGGATTACTGCGGCTATTGAAACTATCCCCCCTTCCCAAAGGCAATTAGTCACCACTCATGACGCTTTTCAGTATTATGCTCATGCCTACGGGTTAAAGGTAGCGGGAACTTTAATTGGCATTAGTACCGAAGAACAACCTAGCGCCCAAACGGTGAAAAATTTAGCCGATGCTATTAAAAATCTCCAGGTTCCTGCTATCTTTGCCGAGACGACTATTAATCCCACTTTAATTACCACTGTAGCCGAAGAAGCGGGGGTGAAATTAGCACCACAACAATTATATTCTGATTCGATCGGTGCGGTGGGTACTGGAGGGGATAGTTATGTAAAAATGCTCAGGGAAAATACTCGCTCGATCGTGGAATCTTTAGGGGGAAAAGTACCCGAATAAAAATAAATAATTGGGGGAAGTGGGGAACTTAGGTGATGGGGGTGCGTTACCCTAGGCTAACACCCCCGCGGGGTTTATTTCCCAAATCCTTTACCGCGATTGACAGCAGGTAAAATGAGACAACTGTTAATCTGTTCTTTTAGGGTTTCATGATCGAGATTTTGACCGATAAGAACTAGCTGATTTTTGGGAGTACCTTTCCATTCGTCATCTTCGAGAGTAAAACGTTTACCACTGAGGTGGAAAATATGACGTTTAGGACTTTCATCAAACCAGAGAATACCCTTAGCGCGGAAAACGCTTTCTGGTAACTGATTATCGAGGAAATATTGGAACTTCCGAATCGAAAAAGGTTGGTCACTAGCAAAGGAAATAGAAGTAAATCCATCCACCTCTAAATGATTGGAATGGTCGTGATGATCGTGATCATGATCGTGGTCGTGATCATGATCGCAATGGTCGTGATCGTGGTCGTGGTGATCATGGTCGTGGTGTTCTTCTTTGCTGTCGAAATATTTATCCGATTCAAATAGTCCGACGCTGAGAATTAAGGGTAAAGGAACCTGACTTTTGCTAGTACGAAGAATTCTCGCTCCTTGCTTCATGTCCCGGATTCTTATTTCTAAAGAATCCACATCTGCTTCATCCACTAGATCGGTTTTATTGAGAACAATAATATCACCATAGGTGATTTGACTTAAGGCCGCTTGCGAGTTGAATAAATCGAGACTAAAATTGGCACAATCCACCATAGTGACAATGGAATCTAAACGGGTCATTTCCCGTAATTCCGTACCTAAAAAGGTTAAAGCTACCGGTAAAGGATCGGCTAATCCCGTGGTTTCTACGACTAAATAATCGATTTTTTCGGGACGTTCGAGAACTTTATAAACCGCTTGAATTAAATCCTCGTTGATCGTGCAGCAAATACAGCCATTATTTAATTCTACCATGCTGTCATCACTGCTGATAATCAGTTCGTTATCGATACCGATTTCACCGAATTCATTGACAAGAACAGCTGTTTTTAATCCCTGTTGATTGCTGAGAATATGATTGAGGAGAGTAGTCTTACCACTACCAAGAAACCCAGTAATAATTGTTACTGGAAGACCTTGTTTTGGCACTGACATCGTGTTAAGAGCTTGTGATTCGACGGTTTGCATAATGATTTGGGGGTGAGTATTCTGTCACTAAAAAGCGATTTTTCGGGATGAGATAGCTAGTTTTTCTCGATCAAACAGTCTCCACTCGATCGCCGACTATTTTTATTGTAGATATTTTTGGACCACATCCCATCCTGTTAGGGTAACAAAAAGAAAACCCAGAAACAATAAAAGATTAGTGCCGATGTGGAGAGACCGCGCTAGAGGTGGACGAGTTGTAATGTTCAGGCCGCTAATTGCCGAAACAAAAACCAGAAAAACCACCGATAAACCCGCTATCAGGTGGGAAGAGTGGCCTAAACTGCCATAATGACCGATTGTTCCCACTAATCCGATTCCCAGCAGAATTAAGACCAAAGCAACCATGATCAGGCCGCTGACCAGATGAAAGGATCTGAACCATTTCGGTCGAGATTGGCCCGCGAGTCGTCGATAACCCATGTTTACCCCCGAAACCGCTAATAAAAAATAGGCAAAGAGAGCAAATCCCATCGACCAAGCGGCAATTTTCCATAACCAGAGAAAGGAAGGGAGATTCATAGGGGTGGGATTATTATTAGCAAGGAAAGGGACGACCGATCGTGTTAATTTAAGTTTACCAGACAAAAATCAGCAAGTTAGGGCTAATATGTCTCATCTCACCATCGACACGGAAAATAATCAGCGTCAACCCTTTGAGTTACCCGGGGCTAAACCCCATTATAACCCCGATCGACCCGGACAAGTTAATCATATTTTTCTCGATTTAATTATTGATATTCCTCAGCAAAGTTTTCAGGGCAGCTGTCAGATTACCCTCACCCCCATTCGTCAGGGAATTAGCAGTTTAACTCTGGATGCGGTGGAGCTAAATATTAATTCTGTGTTCATTGAAGATATCAGTCAACCCTTTGACTATGATCGTTCTCTCCTGACTATTCATCTGCTACAACCCACTACCGATAAACCGATTATCCTCACGATTAACTATCAGGTTAAGCAACCACAACGGGGATTATATTTTATCGGACCTGACGAATATTATCCCGATAAACCGATGCAAGTTTGGACCCAGGGAGAAGATGAAGATTCTCGCTTTTGGTTTCCCTGTTTTGATTATCCCGGACAGTTAGCCACTTCCGAAATTCGGGTGAAAATTCCCCAACCCTATATCGCTATTTCTAACGGGGAATTAATCTCGGTGGAAAACGTTGGTGAAGACAGAATTTATCACTGGTCACAAAAGCAAATTCATCCTACCTATTTAATGACTCTTGCGGTGGGAGATTTTGCTGAATTACGCGACTCATGGAATGGTGTTCCTGTCACTTATTATGTGGAAAAAGGACGGGAAGAAGAGGGACAAAGAAGTATGGGTAAAACTCCCCGCATGATCGAGTTTTTTAGCCAAACGTTTGGTTATCCTTATCCCTATCCTAAATACGCACAAGTTTGCGTAGATGATTTTATTTTTGGTGGGATGGAAAATACTTCCACCACAATTTTAACCGATCGCTGTTTGATCGATCAAAGAGCAAGTATTGATCATACTTGGACAGAAAGCTTAGTTGCCCATGAATTAGCTCATCAATGGTTCGGTGATTTAGTGGTGATTAAACACTGGTCTCACGCTTGGATTAAAGAGGGAATGGCTTCCTATTCTGAGGTTTTATGGACAGAATCGGAATACGGAAAAGCTGCTGCTAGTTATTATTTATTAGGGGAAGCAAGAAGTTATTTAGAAGAAGATACTTCCCGCTATCGTCGTCCGATTGTTACTCATGTTTATCGAGAAGCGATCGAACTTTATGATCGTCATCTCTACGAAAAAGGTGCTTGTGTTTATCAGATGATTCGCTCTATTTTAGGGGAAGATTTATTCGGAAAAGCGATTCAGACTTTTGTGCGGGATAATGCTCATAAAACCGTGGAAACTGTGGACTTATTACGGGCGATCGAAAAAGCGACCGGGTACAATTTATTATTCCTCTTTGATCAGTACGTTTATCGCGGTGGTCATCCCGATTATAAGGTGGCCTACAGTTGGGACAATCAGAATAATTTAGCCCAATTAACTGTCACCCAAACCCAGGATGAAAAAGAACTATTCGACTTGAAAATTCCCGTCGCTTTTGCCTATCTCAACTCTGACGACCTTACCTACAATCTGCGGATTCACCAAAAAGAACAAAGTTTCTATTTTCCCCTAGCACAAAAGCCCGATTTTGTCAAGTTTGATCGGGGTAATAATTTCCTCAAAACCGTCACTCTTGAGTATCCTATCAGCGAATTAAAAGCGCAATTACAACAGGATCCCGATCCAATTTCCCGTATCTATGCAGCCATTGCCATTGCTAAAAAAGGCGGTTTAGAAGCGATCGAAGCTTTAGGGACATCCCTAGAAAATGAGCCTTTTTGGGGTGTGCGTGTGGAGGTGGCCAAACAGTTAGCAACTCTTGGTTTAGATCAAGCGGTTACTGCTTTAATTAAAGGTTTAAACGACGAAAAAGCACAAGTACGTCGGGCAATTGTCGAGGGATTAAGTGAAATTAAAACCTTAGATAGTTATAACGCGCTTAAATCCCTACTAGAAGCTGGAGATGCTAGTTATTATGTGGAAGCGGCCACGGCGCGAGGATTAGGCTCTATGGCCGTGGGACAATTGCAAGATCAAGAAGGGGAAATTATTGACCTACTCAATCATATTTTACAGTCAAGAAAGGGGTGGAATGAGGTAGTAAGAGCGGGCGCAATTGGCGGTTTAAGCCAGTTAAAAACCTCGCCGGCGGCTTTGGAGTCAATTTTGACCTACACGGCTTTAGGCACGCCTCAACCCCTGAGATTAGCAGCTATCCGCGCCCTGGGAGCGATTTCTTCGGGACAAACCACGGATAAATTAACCGTAATTTTGGAACGTTTAGAAACCATTGCCAAGGAAACTTTTTTCTTGACGCAGGTGGCAGTGTGTAACGCTTTAGGACAGATAGAAAATGCCAAAGCTATCGTTATTTTACAAGCTTTGAGCGATCGAACTCCCGATGGTCGCGTGCGTCGTGTAGCGGAGGAAGCAGTACAAAAAGTCCAGAAAAAATTAGGTTCCGAGAAAGCAATTCAGGAAATTCGCGAGGAATTAGAAAAAATGAAACAGGAAAATCAGGAACTTAAAAGTCGTTTGACCAAATTAGAGGCGAAAAATAGTTAGTTAAGCTGAGTTATCAGTTATCAGTTATCAGTTATCAGTTATCAGTTATCAGTTATCAGTTATCAGTTATCAGTTAAATAATTAGAGCGATTTTTTCTAGGGGAGCATCGCCAATAAACCTTGATAAAAAATCTGAAAACTAGGAGAACAATTATGAGCAGGAGTCATAAATTGAGAAATTTCTCTGGCTGCTTTCACTTTTTCTAAACCTCCTCGATGATACCCAGCTTTTTGAAGTATCTTTTCTAAGTTTTCCCAAGTTCCGCCTGTAATTTCATCGGGTTTTCTGTATTTTGCTTGCTGTCCCACATTAGTAGAAACTTTGGGATAGGCTGAGACTATAGCCTGAATATCACCAAAAAACCAAGCTTCTAGTTCTTCTATAGCAATTCTATTTAACACCTGAAATGTTTTTTTATCTTCGCTAATCGTTTTAGTGATAAGTCCTGTTTGTTGAGCGATATTTTCTAACTTTTCTTTGATTTTTTGACAATCTTCATTGTCTCTATCTACAAGAATAATGATTCGATAATCATCGGTTATCCAGCATTTATAACCTTTTAATCGCTCCGGTAGTTTTTTGATTAAATCGGATTTACCTCGAAAGGCATAAATTTTATAAGTGACATTCTCAAATAATATTTTAGGTAAAATTTGATTTAAACATTCTTGGGTAGAAAATTCTTCGACTAAAAATTCAAGATGCACTTTTTCCCTCCTTTGGTATTAAATTTAAATGCTAGGATTACCCACATCAAAATAGTTCTCCATCCATAATTGACCCAACAAAGCACCATTTTGAATAAATTCCTTAACTCCTTGCATTTCTGAAGTACTTTTAGCTTGAGTAAAACCCTTTTCATCTCGATAAAGCACCCAAACCTCCTCTGGTTTCAAACCATCTACAAAAAAGGGAGAATGAGTTGTTACCATTAATTGTGTACTTGCGGTCGCTGCCCGACATTCTTCTGCTAATTCAGGTAATAAACGGGGATGAAGATGATTTTCTGGTTCTTCTATTCCCACTAATTGCGGAGGGCTTGGATCATATAATATAGTTAAATAAGCCAACATTTTTAAAGTGCCATCGGAGGCAAATTTGGCAAGAATTGGACTTTGAAAAGGTGCGTCTTTAATCTGGAGTAAAAGCTGTCCATTCGGCATAATAGATGCTTCTACTTTTTCTAATCTGGGAATTCGACGAGAAAGGGTTTGTAAAATAGATTCTAATCGTTGAGGATGATCTTCTTTTAAATATTGAATAACATTAGGTAAATTGTCACCAGTTGGCGATAATCTTTCTTGCGCTCCTGCTTCGGGTTGATTGCGAGTATTATCTGCGGTTAAGTAGGAAAGATACCAACTTGTGATAAAACGACGCAAAGCACTAACCCGGGGATGTTTGGCCAATTGTCCCAGGGTACTAACAGCTAAAAATTCCGGGCTCTTCGTTACTCTTTATGCTAAATCAACAGACAAGATGCCAAGATAACATACTTCTAACCCAAAAATTCCGAAAGTTTCTAAAGCCATAGCCTCTTCGTTTTATTAGTTTAAGTTTATTGTTGATTCCCTCGACCA
>NZ_JADBTZ010000050.1:0-7259 GCF_020245885.1 Microcystis sp. M165S2
CCCTAAAATAGCGCAATCCTAATCATTACTGATTAATTTAAGATGTTTCCTTGGCGAACCCTTCCACTCTCTCCCTGATGGGCTTTTTCCGGATTCATCAATAAAAAACGGAGAATACTTGACAAATTCGGGGGGGGGTAGGATTATGATGCTTATTACTATTAAGCAATGATTTATGGGGTATAAATAGCAGTTTTTCCCCATTCTTAAACTTGCAATCAATCAAAAATGACTAATCAACTGCTAAAAGCCCTTTGCCTTCCCCCGGTGACTTGTGCCGTTTTCAGTGCCATTCCCGCCCAGGCCGCTATTTTTACCGCTACCTAGGGTTTGCTGAATAAAGCTAAAAACCTTGTTGGGTAAGACTTTTAGACCTTTTGTCAATTAAAAATTACTGGATATGGGAGTGATCGGGGGGAAATTTAGGCACTTTTTCCCTGAAAATTAGGTAATTGGCCACCTCAAAACTGGTAAAACCCCACACCCCACACCCTACCCCCACCGAAAAACTTTTTGCCGCAAACCTTAGGTATCCATCAATTTACTTCCTTTGTCGAAAATGTTGCTAGATAATTTAACCAACACCAATTAATGAACCCTGCAATTTAACATCTTCGTTACCCTTGGATATATCGGCTAATTGACTGATATTTTCTAACTCAATTGCAGGAACAGTTCGTTTAATTAAACCAGTTAAAACTTTACCTGGTCCCACTTCGATCGCTTTTTCCACACCCACATCCAGCAATTTTAAGATAATTTCTCGCCATCTTACGGAGCTAGTCATCTGCTGAATGAGATAACTTTTTAATTCCTCCGCATCGGTGATCGGTTGGCTAGGATTAACATTAGAAATAACGGGAACTTTTGCAGAACGAAAATTAACTAATTCTAAAATCTGCTGAAACTGAATAGCAGCATTTTCCATCAAGGGAGAGTGAAAAGCACCGGATACTTTTAAGGGCATAACCCGCTTAACTTTCACTTGACCTAATACCAAATCCACCGCTTCAGGAGTCCCAGAAATCACCACTTGTTCGGCACTATTATCATTAGCAATAACTACATTTTCCGTCTGATTAATCACTGTCTCTAGACTGGTGCGATCGAATTTCATTAAGGCGGCCATTTTACCACCTTCGGCCGCATCCATCAAACGGGAACGGTTTTGAACTAGATTTAATCCTGTTTCAAAATTAAACACCCTGGCCGCATACAAAGCCGAATATTCACCGAGACTATGACCGGCAACTAGATCGGGAAAATGACCTTTTTCTTGCAACAAATCCGCTAAAATACTCTCCACCACAAATAAACAAGGTTGGGTATAAAGAGTACGAGATAGGGTTTCTTCATCCCCTTGACATTTTTTCAAGACCGACCAACCGAGGATTCTTTCTGCTATTTCTAATCTCTCTTGGCCAAGCGCACTTTCCGCTAAATCTCCAATCATTCCTAACGCTTGCGATCCTTGTCCCGGGAATATCCACGCTGTTTTCATAAGTTCTTAAAATAGATAGATAGATGTGTTTGGGTCAGTTATCAGTTATCAGTTATCAGTTATCAGTTATCAGTTATCAGTTATCAGTTATCAGTTATCAGATGTGAGTTTTTAGTTATCAGATGTGAGTTTTTAGTTATCAGATGTGAGTTTTTAGTTTACTGGTTACTGTTTACTGTTTACTGTTTACTGTTTACTGTTTACTGTTTACTGATCACTGTTTACTGATCACTGTTTACTGAATTAATCTCCCCAACGGAAGATAATCCCACCCCAAGTTAAACCGGCACCAAAGCCAGAAGAAGCAATAATATCACCTTTTTTGACCTTACCACTCCTGACAGCTTCATCGAGGGCTAGAGGAATCGAGGCTGCGGAAGTGTTGCCATACTCGCTGAGATTGCTGATCACTTTTTCCGGAGGCAGTTTCAGGCGCTCGCTCACCGCGTCCATAATTCTTTGATTAGCTTGGTGCAAAACTAACCAATCGATATCACTGGTGGTTAAATTAGCTCGATAGAGAGCTTTTTCGATGACCTCTGGCACTTTCGCCACGGCAAAACGATAGACTTCCCGTCCGTTCATCGTTAGGGGCTTATAGGTCCCTTTTTGAACGCTTACGCCCTCCTTAAGGGGCAATTCTTCCCCCTCATAGGCGAGATTGAGAGAACCATTCTGGCTGCCGTCGCTATGGAGTTCAAAACCGAGAATGTTATCTTTTGTATCATTTGCTTGACAAACCACCGCCCCTGCCCCATCTCCAAAGAGGACACAGGTAGCGCGATCGTTCCAATCCAGCCAACGGGAGAGAACATCGGCCCCGATAACCAAGACATTGCGGTAAGTACCAGTACGGATAAACTGGGTGGCGGTGACTAATCCCACCAGAAAACCCGAACAGGCGGCGGTGAGATCAAAAGCGATCGCCCGATTGGCCTTGATCTGACTTTGAACTTGGGCGGCACTACCGAACAGATCATCGGGGGTAGAAGTAGCCAAGAGAATCAGATCGATGTCCCTAGGCGACACCTGAGCCATTTCTAGAGCCTTAATCGCCGCTTGGGCTGCTAATTGACTCAAAGACACCGATTGATCCGCTAAATGGCGTTTACCGATGCCTGTACGACTTTTAATCCACTCATCGGAAGTCTCGACAATTTGGCTGAGTTCTTCATTACTGAGAAATTGCTCCGGTGTGGCCGATCCACATCCAGTTATAGCGACTCCTGCCCCGAATCCGTTCAAAATAGTCCCCCTTTTCAGTGATCAGTTATCAGTCATCAGTTATCAGTTATCAGTCATCAGTGGGTCAGTCATCAGTTACCAGATTTGAGTATTAAGTGAGCAGTATTAAATAGCAGTTTCCTACTGTCTTTTCACTGATTACTGTTTACTGATAACAGCAAAAGGCTGACGGCTTAATCTTCACCGTTCACCGACAACTTTTTTAATTGATGATGGTGGTCATTGTAGGCTTGAATGCGCTCAGAAGCGCGATTATCGACGGCATTTTTCGCCTGTCGGATGGCATTAAAAATCGAAGGCGCTTGGGAACTGCCGTGACTGATCACACAGACCCCATCGACTCCAAATAACAGCGCACCACCGTGTTCCGCATGATCCATGCGTTGTTTGATCTGTTTCAGATTGGGTTTAATTAAAGCCGTCCCCACTTTACCCTGTATCCCCCTAGGTAATTCCTCTTTGAGAATTTGTAGGATAACTCCTCCCACCGCTTCGGCAAATTTTAACAGGACATTACCAACAAAACCATCGCAGACGATCACATCAAATTGTCCCGATAGCACATCCCGGCCTTCAGCATTGCCGATAAAGGGAATTTGCTGGTTATTTTCTAATAATTCGTAGGTTTTTAGGGCGAGATCGTTACCTTTGCTGGGTTCTTCGCCGATATTGAGTAAACCGACTTTCGGTTCTTCAACACCCATAACGTATTTACTGTAAATTGTCCCCATTAGGGCAAACTGCTCTAAATATTTGGGTTTACAGTCCACATTCGCCCCCACATCGAGGATAATCACCGATTTACCCGCTAACATCGTCGGCAGCACCGCACCGATCGCTGGGCGATCGATTCCTTTTAAACGACCTAAACGCAGTAACGCTGCCGCCATGGCTGCCCCGGAGTGACCGGCGGACACCACCGCATCGGCGCGATTTTGTTTGACTAAATCCATGGCCACATTAATCGAGGCCGCTGGTTTGCGACGGATAGCGGTGATCGGCTCTTCGTCCATGGCCACCACTTCCTCTGCGTGGACGATCGTGAGATTCTTGGGACGGGGATGATGCTGGAAATAAGCCTCAATCCGTTCAGAATCGCCGACTAATAATACTTCTACATCTAATTCTTCGGAAGCTCGCATCGATCCCGCGATAATCTCGTTGGGAGCGTGGTCACCTCCCATCGCATCTACCGCGATTCTTGCCCGATTTAATGCCGTTTCTGCCATTGAGTCAGTGGGATAGAAATCTTTAATAAGTTGAGCGGCAGCTCTTGACAAAAGCTGGCCGATCGAGGATTAGTGTTTTCTGATCGAGCAATTGTTAAAAATTACCAATCATTTCTATACAATAAGGCATCATTGCGATTAAGGAAAAGATGTTCTCAGTTTTTAATTTGGCAGTTTTCGGCTTTCTCTTGGGTTGGTTGGGGGGGCAATCCCAACCGATCGCCAATATTCCCCTAATTTCTTGGCAAAATCAACCTATTTTCCACCTTCCCACCGCTCCCGATCCCCGGGTGGCGGCGATCGTGGCCGATTATCTGCAAGACTTGACTAAAAAAGGTTTAAACTCTAGTCAACAACGGGTCTTAATTGAGACGGAATGGGCTGATTTAGCTGATCATCAGGGTAATCTGCCCGCTTCGGGGGCTTCTTTAACTAAAATCGCCACTACTCTCGCCGCCGTGGAAACCTGGCCTCTCGATCATCGTTTTGCTACTCGTTTTTACAGCACGGGAGAGGTAAAAAACGGGGTGTTAGAGGGAGATTTAATTATTGACGGGGAAGGGGATCCTCTATTTGTCTGGGAAGAAGCGATCGCAGTGGGCAATGGCCTCCATCAATTAGGCATCCGTCAGGTCAAAGGCGATCTGATCGTTACGGGTAAATTCGCCATGAATTTTCAAACCGATCCCCTCAAAGCGGGAGAATTGCTGAAAATTGGGCTTGATCAATCGAAATGGTCAAAAGAAACCCAAAAAGCTTTTCAAAGCCTTCCTAGCGGCACACAAGCCCCACAGGTGAAGATTTTGGGCATGGTTCGAGCCAGTCAAATTCGCCCCGAAAATGCCCGATTATTGTTGGGCCATCAGTCCTTGACTTTAACGGAACTGTTGCGTCAGATGAATATTTATAGTAATAACGTCATGTCAGAAATGTTAGCGGAGCTGCTCGGTGGCCCGGCGGCAGTGGACGCAATTAATACTAAAATTACTGGGGTAGGAGCGGAGGAAATTCAATTAATTAATGGTTCGGGATTGGGTGTAGAAAATCGCTTGTCTCCCCGAGCAGTTATTGAGATTCTTAAAGCATTGGATCGCAAGTTAGCCAATCAACCGATACAAGTCGCCGATTTATTTCCGGTGGGGGGACGCGATACCAAAGGAACTATGCAGTGGCGCGCCATTCCCAAAGGAGTGATGATTAAAACTGGAACTTTGGCCCAAGTTAGTGCTTTAGCCGGAGAAATTCCCACCCAAGAAAGGGGTAAAGTTTGGTTTGTGATTATGAATGCCGGTAGTGGCAATATCGAGGGATTCAGAAATCAGCAGGATCGAGTTTTACAAGCTTTAGATCAACACTGGCAAATTCTCCCGGAAGCCACTAAAGGATCGATTCCGCCAAGGGCCTTTTTAGGTGATCCCAGTCGGGTAAGTCAGGGTTTCTAGAATTGATTGGCTAAGAGGTTATGGTGATCAGCGAATCTTATCGAAGGGAGGGCCTACGCTATAGGCCCCTACTAATCACACCGGCTGGAATGTAGGGACGCAACGCTTGCGCCCATAATGTAACATCTTGAACATTTTTTACCCAATATCCAAGAGAGCCGAATTTTTAAGGATAAAAACACATTTGCGGCAAAGCAAGGGATTCTTCCCAACCCATCATGAGATTGAGACATTGTACCGCTTGTCCCGATTGTCCCTTAACTAAATTATCGATCGCTGACATCACTATCACTCGATCGGTTCTCGGATCCACTTCAATACCGAGATAACATAAATTAGTACCACAGGCCCATTTAGTTTGCGGATAGACTCCCCCCGGTAGGATTTTGACAAAGGGAGAAGCGCGATAAAAAGCATTGTAGATAGTGATCAAATCATCCCGCACCAGATTGGGATCCCGCAAAGTTGCATAGACTGTGGACAGGATACCCCGAACCATAGGCATTAAATGGGGAGTGAACTGGACGCGCACCTCATGACCGGCTAAATGACTGCAAATCTGCTCGATTTCAGGAGTATGACGGTGTTTTCCCGCTACATTATAGGCCCCGATCGAACTATCTGCTTCTGCCAATAACATATTAATCTTAGCTTGTCTTCCTCCCCCCGAAGTTCCCGATTTGGCATCAATAATCGTGGTTTCCGGGACAATTAAACCCTGTTTTAACAGGGGAGAAATCGCCATTAAACTAGCAGTAGGATAACATCCGGGGCAACCGATCAAAGAGGCATTTTTAATATCTTCCCGATAAAGTTCCGGTAAACCGTACACAGCCTTAGATGCGATCGCTTGATCCTGACGTTCCTTGCCATACCATTTACTATAGGTTTCTAGGCTAGTAAAACGATAATCTGCCGACAGATCCAACACTTTACACCCTTTAGCGATCAAAGGAGGGGCTAAATCACAGGCTAAACCATTGGGTAAACCCAAGAAAACCACTTGACAACGGGAGGCAATTGTCTCTAAATCGATCGCCTCCACATTAAGATTAATACTATGACCGAGATGGGGATATAAATCACTGTAGGGTTTTCCGGCGCTACTATCGCCCCCCAGATACACTAATTCGACAAGGGGATGTTCTTTGAGCAAACGTACCAACTGTACGCCACCATATCCCGAAGCGCCGACAATACCCACTGAAACCTTCTGTCCTTGCGTCATTTCCCTTATTCCTAAAAATTCTTATCGTTAATATAACGCTTTAGTATGGCTGAATTTTAGCCCAACCAGCAGGATTTAAATCAAAAAACTTCCTGTAAAAATCTAGTATCTGGGCCGGGTTGTCCATAAACCGTCAATTTCTCTTGATCAATAGGCGGTTATCTTAATGATGAGGTACGAAGTTTTCGTTTGAGGGAATCTTTCATCGAAAATTTTGGGTCTGAAACCCCGTCGTTTCACGACGGCTTTACTGTTAAATACTAGCGCATTTACACGATATATGCCAGAATGTGAAATATGGAAAAAGCCTATTCGTTTCGATTTTACCCCACACCAGAACAAGAGTCGCTATTGCGGCGCACTTTGGGCTGTGTAAGATTGGTTTACAACAAAGCTCTCCACGAACGAACACAAGTATGGTACGAAAGACAAGAAAGAGTAGGATATGCTCAAACTTCTTCAATGCTAACTGATTGGAAAAAACAAGAAGAATTAGACTTTCTCAATGAAGTAAGTTGTGTACCTTTACCACAAGGGTTAAGACATTTACAAACAGCTTTCACTAACTTCTTTGCTGGTCGTACTAAGTATCCTAACTTTAAGAAAAAACATCA
>NZ_JADBTZ010000051.1:0-37174 GCF_020245885.1 Microcystis sp. M165S2
CCTGTCTCCTGTCTCCTGTCTCCTGTCTCCTGTCTCCTGTCTCCTGTCTCCTGTCTCCTGTCTCCTGTCTCCTGTCTCCTGTCTCCTGTCTCCTGTCTCCTGTCTCCTGTCTCCTGCTGACTGCGGACCGCCTCTTTCAAGTCAGAGGATAAATAGCCTAAAATAGAAACCTGCACTCTTGTTTCTGTAGCCAGCATCATGAATAAGTCCCCACGTCGTTACCATATCACCACCTTTGGTTGTCAGATGAATAAAGCTGACTCCGAACGCATGGCGGGTATTTTAGAAGATTTGGGGTTTCAATGGTCTGAGGATGCCAACGAAGCCGATTTAATCCTCTACAATACCTGTACAATTCGCGATAATGCCGAACAGAAGGTGTATTCCTATCTCGGTAGACAGGCTAAACGCAAACAAACTCAACCCGATCTTACTTTAATTGTCGCTGGCTGCGTGGCTCAACAGGAAGGGGAACAATTATTAAGACGGGTTCCCGAAGTGGATTTAATTATCGGTCCCCAACACGCAAACCGCTTGGGAGACTTATTACAACAAGTTTTTGACGGTTCCCAGGTGGTAGCCACCGAACCCATCCACATCATGGAAGATATCACCAAACCGCGCCGGGATAGTAATATTACCGCTTGGGTGAACGTCATCTATGGTTGCAATGAACGCTGTACCTATTGTGTGGTTCCGGGGGTGCGCGGGGTGGAACAATCTCGCACTCCTGCGGCAATTCGAGCAGAAATGGACCAATTAGGACAACAGGGTTATCAAGAAATCACCCTTTTAGGTCAAAATATCGATGCCTACGGACGGGATTTACCCGGAGTGACGGCAAGCGGCCGACATCTGCACAATTTCACCGATTTACTCTACTACGTTCACGATGTGGCCGGCATTGAACGTCTCCGTTTTGCCACCAGTCACCCCCGCTATTTTACCGAACGTTTGATTAAAGCTTGTCAGGAATTACCTAAAGTTTGTGAACATTTTCATATCCCTTTTCAATCGGGGGATAATGATATCCTCAAGGCCATGAAACGGGGCTATACTCAGGAAAAATACCGACAGATTATTGCTAATATTCGCGATTTAATGCCGGATGCTGCCATCAGTGCCGATGCGATTGTCGGATTCCCCGGAGAAACAGAGGCACAGTTCGAGAATACTTTAAAATTAGTCGATGAGATTGGTTTTGATCAATTAAATACGGCTGCCTATTCTCCCCGTCCCGGTACTCCGGCTGCTATTTGGGATAATCAATTAAGTGAGCAGGTAAAAAGCGATCGCTTACAAAGATTAAATCATTTAGTGGCCACAAAAGCTGCTGAACGTTCTCAAAGATATTTAGGCAGAATTGAGGAAATTTTAGTGGAAGACGTTAACCCTAAAGATGCTAGTCAAGTTATGGGAAGAACTAGAGGCAATCGCTTAACTTTCTTTACGGGAAATATTGAGGAATTGCGAGGCACATTTGTTAAGGTTAAAATTACCGAAGTCCGTCCCTTTAGTTTGACGGGAGTGATATGTTAATAGTTAACAGTGACCCCTCAACAGTGAAAAAAAGGCAATAGCTATCGGGAATAATTGGGTACTTTATGGATATTATCGCTATTTTGCAGCAAGATTATCAAAGATTTCCCCTCGATCAAACCTATGATATTTATGCTGATAACGTTTATTTTAAAGACCCTCTCAATCAATTTCGGGGGATTAAACGCTATCGGGAAATGATTGGTTTTATGAGTCAATGGTTCCAAGCTATCAAGATGGATGTCCACGCAATTGAACAGCAGGGAAATATTATTAATACCCGTTGGACATTGCACTGGACAACTCCTTTACCTTGGCGGCCCCGCATCGCTATTTCTGGACGCAGCCAATTAACTCTCGATGACAATAATCTGATTATTTCTCATATCGATTATTGGGATTGTTCGCGCTGGGATGTGCTACGTCAGCATTTACCTTTTTCCAGTTCTTAACTAGGGTTTTTAACCAGAAAATGCCGACCAACGAGCGCTCGTTTGCTTGACAAAATCCTGTAAAAATGCTAGGCGTTGATTTTGTTCCCAGACCTGTTTAACTTTATTCTGCAAACTCGTCCAATTCCAATCATTATTCAGCTGCTCGTTAATTTCCTGTTCTTGGAAATATTCAATTAAACTTAAACCAGCTAAACGAGTTAGATAGGCTGCTCCAATTCCCTGCACTGTACCACCGGCAATATAAGTAATCGCATTTCCCTTGAGAATCGTTCCTAATGCCTGGGTGGTCACTTCTACCATGCCCAATTGTATCATCATTTTCCCCAGGGTAGTCATGGCTGTTTTTGCTTGTTCAAGGGACATTTTTTGTTGATAAATTGCCCCTAAATCCACTAACATTTGAGCGTTAGTGGCTGCCGCTAAAACTAAATCTAGGGCCGCAAGAGGATTAGCAAAAGTGGCAGTAGCGGCTATCCATTGGTATTGTTCGATAACAGGTAAAGCCTTTTTGCGTCGGGATTGATTAAGTAATTGTTTGGTTTCCTTTTCTAATTCTAGCGCTTGTCTCCAGATAGTTCCCAGAACTAATTCGGACCTTTCTCGCTCGATAATTTGTTGGAGATGATTATCTAAAGGATCGATAACTACCGTTTGGGTTTCCGTCCATTCCTTGATTTCTCCACTGCTTTGATGTTGACGAACTTTTAGGGGTTCAGGGGCAGCGGCTATGGCTAAAATATGATGAGAGGGAATAGTTTCTTTCAGTCTTTGTTTTAGGGAAAGGAGAATTTCTTCTCTGGTTTCGACGGGTAAACGATCCTGTTTATTGAGTAACAGGATAACACGCTGGTGCATTCGATCGAATTGCTGGAGGATTTGCCATTCGGAATCGGTTAAATCCCCGTTGATAAGATACAAAACTAAGTCGGCTGCTAGGGACTTTTTCTGGTTAGCGGTAGAGTTGAGAGTCAGAAGGGGTTCCGTTTCCAGAAAAGCGATAGATTCTCCAAAGTTGCCGCTTTCTAGTAGTTTTTTTAAGGCAGTTTTACCGGTTTTTCTAGCACCAGTAATGGCAATTTTCAGGTCTTGGCGACTAAATTCTTGGTTTAATTGGGTTAAAGTGGTTTTAAGTGGGGTTAAGTCTTGATTGGGGTCTTCTTTGGCCAGATAATTAATTATCTGCTCGGCCTTGGTAATCGCTTGTTTAACCTTTTCTAGACTCAGGGGAGTGGGGGGGGAAAAATCGATTTTCGAGTTGGGTTTTTGCCAAAACCAGACACCGGCACCAAGGACAAACGCACCTAAAATACCCCAGGAACCGATTTCGCTCAGTCTGCTATTGAGAGTTTCCCCCAGGGTGAAAGCGATGGTAATGCCTATCCCCGTCACTAAAATCGGTTTACCCAATCTTACCGTCATTTTTCCTCATCCTCGCCAACTGCTGTGATTATTCTAGCTTTTTTGTGCTGGATTTCATCCCAAGCCAAACTTTTTAGCCGACAATTCCCTGCGTTGCCCTGGCCGCTCTTGCCTAAAAAGCCCTAGATATGTCATAATGATCGATTGCGTGTAAATTTACCCGATCCCCTGTTGTTATGGCTAGTAAAAAAGGCGTTCGCCTGATCATCACTGTAGAATGCACGGAATGCCGCAGTAATCCCGATAAGCGTACCCCCGGCGTTTCTCGCTACACCACCAGCAAAAACCGTCGCAATACCACCGGCAGACTGGAAATCAAGAAATACTGTCCCCACTGCAATAAGCACACCGTCCACAAGGAAATTAAGTAAGCACACTTTAGTTAAAAAGTCAAGTAATCTTTACAAATCTATGAGCTACTATCGTAAACGTCTCTCTCCCATCTCCCCCAGTCAACCGATTGACTACAAAGACACCGAACTCCTCCGCAAATTCATCACCGAACGCGGCAAAATTCTGCCTAGACGTATCACCGGTTTGACTTCTAAACAACAGCGAGATTTAACTGAAGCGGTGAAACGCGCCCGTTTAATGGCTTTATTACCTTTTGTCAACCAAGAAGCCTAAATTCAGTGATCAGTAATCAGTAATCAGTGAACAGTGATTACTGAAAATAACATATATAGTTAACTAATTACAGCAGTTATCTTAAATGGTGAGGTAGGAAGTTCTCCTTTTGGAGAGCCGGTCGTCGATACCAAATTAGGTCATGCGTCATCTTGATGAGAAACGCTGTAATTGAACTCTGATAAGTAATAGGACAAAATTAACTTCTTGGTGAGGATAGGCACTCATACAATATGTGTAATTAATTGTGTCTAGCTACTTAACTTAAAACTTAAACCTGATCACTCATAACTGATAAGCGATCTCAGTATATTGGGGTTGCTTTCTCGTTTTTGCAAAGAAATATATCAGAATCGGCAGCGGATAGGAAAATTCGTGCGAGAATCTTAAGAAATTGTTAAATCGCTCTAGGAGTAGCCAACGATTTTGTGATTATCGATCCAAATCCACCAATTAGCACAATGGGAGGCTCTTATGGAAAAGCAGCCATCAGCAATCGAGACCGAGTTAGATGGACAGCTACAAGAGGAGGATTCCGAGCAGTTTCTGCGTAGTATATTTAATTCCGTGCAAGCGTCGATTTTTGTAGTGGACGTGCTGGAAAATAGAGATTTTCGCTATGTGGGAGCAAACCCCGTTCATGAACGCTGGACAGGACTGCGCTCATCAGATATTAAAGGCAAAACTCCCGAACAAATCCTTCCCCCCGATGATGCGCGTAGTGTGCGGCAACACTATAGTGATTGTGTACGTTACGGAACAACTATTTCCTACGAACAGTATTTACCTTTTCAAAATATACCCTACTGGTGGCTAACAACTTTAACACCCCTACGGGATAACAATGCGCGCATCTATCGTTTAGTGGGAACCAGCACCAATATCACCGAACGCAAACAGGCCGAAGAAGCTTTAAGATTGCAAGCAGAACGAGAACAACTGCTGGGGGTAATGCAGGAAAGAATCCGGCAATCATTGGATCTTGATCGCATTCTGCAAAGAACCGTTAAAGAAGTGCGACAATTTCTCAACTGCGATCGAGTGTTAATTTATCGTTTATTCCCCGATCATAGTGGCATGATTGTGGTGGAATCCCATACCCCGAGGATTAATTCTGTCTTAGGAAACAGGATACAGGATCCCTGTTTTAATTTATCCCCAGAACGTCTGGAAAATTATCGTCGCGGGAGAATTCAAGTTATTGAAAATGTCCATAATTCGGGACTTGATCCCTGTTATCGCAGCCTACTAACCTCTTTGCAAGTACAGGCTAACTTGGTGGTGCCAATTATCTGCGATAACCAACTCTGGGGGTTACTAATTGCCCAAAATTGCCAAAAAACTCGCTCTTGGCAATCCCAAGAAATCGATCTGCTCAAACAATTAGCCATTCAAGTGGGAATTGCCATTCAACAAGCAGAACTGCACCAACGGGTAAAATGCTTGAATACTGCCCTAGAATCGGAGGTTCAGCAAAGAACCGCCGAATTGCAGATGAGTTTGAAGTATGAAGCATTAATCGGACGGATTACCGAAAAAATTCGCGATAGTCTCGATGAAAATCATATTCTGCAAACCACCACTAGGGAATTAGTCCAGGTTTTACCCGTAGAACGCGCCCAAATTGAGCTTTACGATCCCAGTCGCAGCAAAGCCACTATTGTCCACGAATATACCACTCAAAAGCTTATCTGTCAGGGAATTACCCGTCAAATTAGCGATTTTCCCGAAATCTATCAACCGCTGCTGCACAAACAAATTTTACAATTTGTCGATCGTCTTCCCCTTGGTAATCCGCAAATTGGTCGTGTTAACCGTTGTGCTTGTGCTATCTTTGACGATCAGGGTTTTTTGGGCAATCTTTGGCTAATTCGACCAGCTAATCATATTTTTAACTCCTTAGAAACTAATTTGATTCAACATATTGCCACCGAATGCGCGATCGCTATTCGACAGGCGCGACTTTACGAATCTTCCCAAGCACAAGTGAGGGAATTAGAAAAACTGGAAAGATTAAAAAGCGAATTCCTGAAAACCCTTTCCCATGAACTGCGAACCCCGATTACCAGCATTCGTCTAGCGGTGGAAACCCTGGAAAGTCTCCTAGAATATCAAGGGATCGAGATTGATCCACAGGATTCGATCGGTCAACTGTTGCAAATTCTTAACATTGAATCTCAACGTCAGAGTAAGTTAGTTAATGATCTGTTGACTTTAACCTATCTGGATGCCGAAACCGAACCCCCGGCGATCGAAGCAATCGACTTACTTTCGTGGCTACCCTTATTAGTGGAACCTTTTCGTCATCTCACCCGCGAGCGACAACAGCAGTTAATTTTAGATATAGATGGGGATATACCGGAGATTAACACCAGTCTGTGCGCTATCGAGCGCATCATAGCGGAATTACTGACCAATGCTTCTAAATATACCCCAGAACGAGGAATAATTAGGGTAAATGTCAGGCGTGCGGGCGAGCAAATATTAATTAGTGTGAGCAATGGGGGTGTAGAAATCGCCCCAGAGGAATTATCAAGAATATTTGCTCCTTTTTATCGCATTCCTAACCACGATCCCTGGCGCTACAGTGGTACCGGTTTAGGTTTAGCTTTGGTCTGCAAACTGATTAAACCCCTGAATGCCACCATTGATGTCACCAGCGCCAACGCTGTCACCACTTTTACCCTCACCTTGCCAATCTAGTCGAGCAGAAAACTTTTTAGAAAAAAACCTTGCAATTATTTAGAGAGGGTGCTATATTGAGAAAGGACTGAAAAACGCCGAGATAGCTCAGTTGGTAGAGCAGAGGACTGAAAATCCTCGTGTCCGCGGTTCAAATCCGCGTCTTGGCATCAGAAAAACAATAAAATTTACCCTGTATTTACTTCCTATTCTGCTAGGTTTTGTAAATGTAGCCTTTCTCGTCAAGATGAAGTGTAACCTAATTTGGTAAGCTGAAAGCTTTGATGTACTTAGTTTCTAACCTTCTTTTTAGGTAGGAGAATTGCCAGATTCTTTCTTTTGCCTGTTGCCTGTTGCCTCTTGCCTTCAGTTCACTGATTACTGATGGCTGATTACTGATCACTGAAAAGTCTCCCCAACCCGCAACTACTTTTTGATTTTTGGCTTGACGTAAGCGGTCACGGATTAAGATAATCTAACAAGTATGTACGATAATGAAATCCTAGACTCTAACAACTCCTTAAATAATCCTCTCGATGGGAGCGATCCGGACATAGCAGCGGAAATCCCCCCCGATCCAGAGGAAATGCTCTCATTGCTGACTTCTGCTCATGTGAGCGAGAGAATGATCGCCGCTCGCGCCTTTTGTGAATTGCGTGACGAAAGAGCGATCGCCCCCTTACTAGAGATGTTAAGCGATGTCTGTCCCCTAGTGCGTGTCAGTGTCGCCTACGCTTTGGGCAGAAATCCCAGTCTTAGCGCCGTGGAGCCTTTAATCGATCTACTGGCCAGAGATTGGAATGGTTACGTCAGAAAAGGGGTAGTTTGGGCCCTGGGCAACTGTGGCGATCGCAGAGCGATCGAGCCTTTGGTTCATGCTCTCAAAACCGATATTTCGGCGGTGCGATTATGGGCTGCCAGTAGTTTGGCCCAGATTGCCAAGGTCAATTATGAAGATATCATCACCGTCTTGCCGCCTTTAATTGAAGGATTGCGCCGAGATTTAATCGCGGCGGTGCGGAGTAATTGCGCTTGGTCGATCGGTCAATTATGCCGAGAATTGCCCTTAAATGTTATTTATGCCACGGCGATCGATGCTTTGATCGAGGCCTTGGTGGAAGATGAAGATTTAGGTGTCAAGGAAGATGCTAGGGGTGCTTTATTAAAAGTGGGCGACCCGAGAGGATTACAATTGATCGAGGAATTAGAGCTTGAAGGAATTATCTAAACCGCTAATTTTGGGCGTTACGGGGGCATCAGGGCTGATTTATGCCGTCCGTACTCTCAAATATCTACTTTTAGCCGACTACACGATCGATTTAGTGGCCTCCAAATCAGCTTACACTGTCTGGCAAGCGGAAGATAATGTGCGGATGCCTCCAGAACCGGATCTGCAAGAACAATTTTGGCGCAGCCAATGCGGGGTGATGGAAGGGGGAAAATTACGCTGTCATCGTTGGGGTGATGTGGGGGCAACGATCGCCAGTGGTTCCTATCGCACCCTTGGTATGGTAATTATTCCCTGTAGCATGAGTACAGTGGCCAAATTAGCGGGGGGATTAAGTTCCGATTTGCTAGAAAGGGCGGCCGATGTACAGATTAAGGAGGGCAGAAAATTGGTGGTAGTGCCGCGAGAAACCCCCTTTAGTTTAATTCATCTGCGTAATTTAACCACTTTAGCCGAGGCGGGCGTTAGAATTGTGCCGGCAATACCGGCATGGTATCACCATCCCCAATCGATCGAGGATTTGGTCGATTTTGTCATCGCTCGTACTCTCGATCAGTTAGATATCGATTGTGTGGCCATTAATCGCTGGCAAGGACATTAACAGTTATCAGTTATCAGTTATCAGTGGGTAAGTTATCAGTTATCAGATGTAAGTTTTAAGTTAATTAGTTAGTTAGTTATCTTTATCTTTGTACCTGTTTACTGTTTACTGATCACTGTTTACTGATCACTGATCACTGAATCAAGGGAGGTAAAAATGGGCTGGATTATGGTCTTATTTGCGATCGCTGTGGGCGGATTACTGATCTGGCAGAATCTGGGGGTGATCACTTTGGTCTTTTTTGGCGGTATTATGACGGTAAAACTGCCCCTAGCTGTCTGGGTGTTACTTTTCACCCTAGCGGGAATTATCAGTGGTTTAACCCTGCAATTTCTCTATAGTTTTGGTCGTCCTTTGGCTGCCCCAAAAGCCTCCCCTCCTATAGCCAATAATCCTAAAGTCTCACCCCCATCTTCCCGACCTACCTATATTCAAGATTCTGCTGCGTCTCCACCGGGTAACGATTGGGAAAGAGATAGCGGTGATGATTGGAATTTTGATGCACCCCCCGAAAAACCGACTACCATTCAGGATCGGGAAGAATTCCCGCCTAGGGTTGCTGAGGGCAAAAAAGCGGATTTTGTCAAGCCTCCAGATGACAGTTCTCAAACTGGCTCGGTTTATTCCTATAGTTACCGCACGGCCAAACAGAGTCGCGGGGAAAAAGCCGATCAAGTTTACGATGTCAATTATCGGATTATTACGCCCCCCGCCCAGGATCAAAACGAAGATCGGGAGGTAAACAAAGCGGATGAAGAAGAGTGGATTTAACTTTGACAGAAGCAATTCTGTCTAAGCAAGTAATCTCTGTGAACCAAGAATCCCCGTCTCTTTAGAGCGGGGAGTGTCAAAATGGTTAAATCTAGGTTGTGTAGACAGAGCGCCATGAAACACACATTATCCGTATTAGTTGAAGATGAAGCGGGAGTTTTAACCCGTATTGCTGGATTATTCGCCCGTCGCGGCTTTAATATTGAAAGTCTGGCCGTGGGTCCGGCCGAACAGATGGGAGTTTCTCGGATTACGATGGTAGTACCGGGAGACGAGGACAGCATCGAACAGTTAACCAAACAACTTTACAAATTAATTAACGTCCTCAAGGTGCAGGATATCACCCAAACCCCTTGTGTGGAAAGGGAATTAATGCTGATTAAAGTTAATGCTACCGCCGAGCGCCGGGCCGAAGTGATCGAATTAGCGCAGGTATTCCGAGCGCGGATTGTGGATATTTCCGAGGAAACCCTGACCATCGAAGTGGTGGGGGATCCGGGTAAAATGGTGGCGATTATGCAGATGCTGAATAAATTTGGCGTTCGCGAGGTGGCCCGTACCGGTAAAATTGCTCTGATTCGCGAGTCGGGAGTCAATACGGAATACCTCAAAGCTTTAGAGGCTAAAATGTCAATTTAGGGATATTGGGTATGAATTGGGAATTGGGGTTTTAGGGTGTTAAGGTGTTGGGGTTTTAGGGTTTTAGGATGTTAGGGTTTTAGTTGAAATTCCCCATTTCACCATCCCCCATTCCCCATCCCCCATTCCCCATCCCCCATCCCCCATCCCCCATCCCCCATCCCCTGATAAAAACTATGTCTAAGCAGTCGCCGAAAACCCAAATTAGTCAACTTGTCACCGTTGCCGTGCAGAAATTGCAAGGAAAGGTGAATTTTCAGGCGGTAAATCTCAAAAAAGGGGCGAGGGTTCCCGAATTACGCCTGAAAAACGAGAATGGCAGCGGGGAAAGCAAATATCCCCTTATCGGCGATCGCTATTTTTTGGGTCGTAATTCCAGTTCCTGTGATATTACTATCCGTAACACCGTGGTGAGTCAGATTCATTGTTCCCTGCAGCGTGACCCAAAAAATCCCCATCATTTCCTGCTCACAGATGAAAACTCCACTAACGGGGTTTATATGGGTAAACGTCGTCTGGAAAGCGTTTCCCTGCGTCATGGTGATACCTTTACCTTGGCCCCCCCAGACTTAGCCAATTGTGTCACCATCTCCTATTACTGTCCCCCTCCCCTGTGGGCGCGACTTTTGCGCTATGGTTTCTATGGTGCGGGTGGTATTTTCGGTTTATTAGTTCTAGGGATTATCTGGGAAAGTCGCAAAGTTAATGTTTATCCACTCCCTTCTGGGGTGAGCGGTCCGGTGGTGGTTTACCCTAGGGATGGTCAAACTCCCCTCAATCCCATGGGACAGGAAACTCACCGAGAATTAGATAATATGGGCGATTTTTCTCCCTATTTGACCAAGGCGGTTGTCGCTTCCGAAGATAGTCGTTTTTACTGGCATTTTGGCGTTGATCCTTTGGGGATTGTCCGGGCAATTAAGATTAATTGGCAAGGTCGGGGCCGTCAAGGGGCCAGTACCCTGACTCAACAGTTAGCGCGTAGTTTATTCCCCGAAGTCGGTCGCCAAAATACTGCCGATCGCAAACTCCGGGAGGCTGTGGTCGCTTTACAATTAGAAGCGGTCTATAGTAAGGATACAATTCTCAAAACCTATCTCAATCGAGTTTATCTCGGTCTGGCCGGTTACGGTTTTGAAGATGCGGCCCGCTTTTATTTCGATAAATCCGCTAGAGATTTAGATATCTCCGAGGCTGCTACTCTTGTGGCTATGTTACCCGCCCCGAATCGATTTAATCCCATTCAAGATTACGACACTTCTGTAAAAAATCGCAATCTTGTCATCGATCGCATGGCCGAATTAAGGATGATTTCCCCAGAAGCGGCGGCCAGCGCCCGCAGATCCCGCATTGAAATCAGTCCCCAAGCCAAAAAATCCCTATCTAGTACGATTGCACCATATTTTTATAGTTACGTTTTCGAGGAATTACAGGAGCTTTTAGGGGAAGAAGTGGCTAAAGAGGGCAATTTTATCGTTGAAACCAGTTTAGACCGCCGGCTGCAAGCGATCGCAGAAAAAAGCTTAAAAAATAATGTCTTAAACCAAGGACCCCGCTATCGTTACTCCCAAGGGGCTTTAGTTACCTTAAACGGTCAAACCGGGGAAATTCTCGCTTTAGTCGGGGGAGTTGATTATCAAAAAAGCCAATTTAACCGCGCTGTCCAAGCTAAACGTCAACCCGGTTCCACTTTTAAGGTATTTGCTTATGCTGCCGCCTTGGAAAAGGGAATATCGCCCTATAAAACCTATACCTGCGCTGGACTCTCTTGGCAAGGACAAGCCTATTCTCCCTGTGAACGTAGTAGCGGGGGGGTCAATATGTTTCAAGGTTTAGCGCGATCGGAAAATAGTGTCGCCCTTCGCATTGCTCGCGAGGCAGGATTAAGTAATGTGGTCAATGTGGCGGAACGTTTGGGGGTCAAATCACCTTTAAATCCTGTACCAGGGCTAATTTTAGGGCAAAGCGAGGTAAATGTCTTAGAAATGACCGGTGCTTATGCAGTTTTTGACCATGGCGGGCGCTGGAATCGTCCCCACGCCATTAAACGCATTCTCGACGCTTCCGACTGTAAAAATGTGGAGGATTTGAGTACTTGTCGGGTTATTTATGACTATGGCGACGATAGCGATAGAAATCAGCAGGTAATCTCCCCTAAAACCGCCGAGACGATGAATAGCCTATTGCGGGGGGTGATAACTAATGGTACAGGAGGCGCTGCCAGTATTGGCATGGGAGAAGCGGGTAAAACGGGAACTACGAATAATTATGTGGACCTTTGGTTTATCGGTTATCTTCCCCCTCGCGACTGGGTGACGGGCATTTGGTTGGGTAATGATAATAATTCTCCCACTGCGGGCAGCAGTCAACAGGCAGCCAAGTTATGGGGCGATTATCACCGTCAGTTAATCACTACACCAAACTAATCCCAATGCGACTAGCTACTTTTCCCGTTGCCTATTCCAGAGTTCCCTAAAACCAGAGACTTCGTACCTCACTATTAAGATAACTGCTTTAAAGTAATAAGGGTGTCCTAGCCCTAGCTAACACACCCAGTATCTGTCTATTCAAACAAGGAATTTTAAATGAAGGCGAAGTTACCAGCAGCTAATGTACCAGTAATCGAGGTAATTGTCGCAACGGTGGGGTTGGAGGTCGACCAGTCACCGTCAAAGTCATAGAGGAGGGTCTTTGTATCGGTGGCGAAGGCAAAACGAATTGATGATTTAGTATTCGCTAAGGCCTCGATATTATCCAAAGTATCGACAATGATACTGCTAGAAGCATTGGTAGCAGTAGCCGCATCACTAACAACTGCCTGCGTATACGCTGTTGGAGCGCCTGGGTAAGAACCAGAAGTAATTGCGAAGACATCATTGTCACTGGTAATGAATTGGGAAACTGTCTGATTACCCTGATTGGTAAATACAAATGTATCAGCACCATTACCACCATCTAGGGTATTCGTTCCCGTGCCACCAGTTAGGCTATCCGCTCCCGCGCCACCAATTAGGCTATCCGCTCCCGCGCCACCAATTAGGCTATCCGCTCCCGCGCCACCAATTAGGGTATCCGTACCATTATTACCATTTAGGGTATCGTTACCGTCGCCACCATCTAGGCTATCATTCCCCGAACCACCGGTCAGGGAATCGTTTCCACCGGAACCGAATAGGGTATCGTCCAGACCGCTACCGGTTAGGGTATCGTTACCATTTGCACCTCTAAGGACGAAGTTACTCATGTTACCAATCATGGCAATATCGTCACTGGAAGGAGCCGTGTTTTCTGCTTTAGTAAACCTTTGACCACCACCAAAGTCGAGGATATGGGTTCCTAAAAAAGCAGAAGCGACGAAAGTGTCAGTTCCGCCAGGAAGAAAATAATTTTGTGAAAAAGGGGGGGTGCTTTTATAACCAGTGAGGTTAGCACTCGCTACGTCAGACTGACCGAATCCGTTGCGAAGTCTCCAAGTGGAAAAAGTGCTAGAACCCGTAAATCGACCTAAAGCAGTAAGATTTCTACCGGTGACTGTGGTAGGGATGGAAACGGCTAGGTCGGTATTTACCGAGGATAACTGCCAAAAAGCTGACAGAGTTGTGATCATTGAAGCATCGACGGTATAACTCGTGGTGGAGCCAGTCTGAGCAGAGATAGTGATAGTGCCGGCCATAGTTTTTTCTTTGAATGATATGTTTGAATTTGAAGAGTTTGACATTCCTCCTCCCTGATCATCATATACCAAGGAAAAAAAAATGCAACCGTGTTTGCTAGGTTTGTTTCCTGAATTATTGCTAATGGTCAAGTTTTTGGGAATTTTGGGTTAATTTTGGGCTGGGTGTGACGTAAATCACGCCAGAAATTAAAGTTAATGTCACCGATAGCCAAAAAGCGATCTGAGCAATTAAATTATATTCAGAAGGCAAGGGAGCAATTAAGAGAGCGATAGCGATAATTTGGCTGACTGTTTTGCTTTTTCCCCACCAATTAGCCCCTTTTATGTCGCTATTTCCCGTTAAATTCGGATTAATCCGCCAACCAGCGATCGCTAATTCGCGAGCAAGAATCAAAAATACTCCCCAAGCAGCAATTAAATCCATTTCAATCAGAGCTAAGAGGGGAGCGAGAACCAGCAATTTATCGACCAAAGGATCGAGAAATTTACCTAATTCGGTGATTTGATTGAATTTTCGCGCTAGATAACCATCGAGCCAATCGGTACTAGCGGCAATCAGAAAGATAATTAAACTTAACCAGCGATCGATTTCTGTGCCTTGGTGCAACCAGTATAAAATTAATGGCAGTCCCAAGAGTCGCGATAGGGTAATCGAGTTGGGTAGGTTCATTTTTCAGTAAACAGTAAACAGTAAACAGGTATAAAGATAACTAACTAATTAACTTAAAACTTACATCTGATAACTGATAACTGATAACTGATATTTAGCTGGCTAATTTGAGATCAAAATTACTTTGTTTATTGCCTAATTGTCTGAGCCAACGATAATTATAAGCTAAAGCACCCCAGAAGGTGGGATAAACGGCATAATTAACGCCAAATTCTTGGCAAACTTCCGCTAAAATTGGGGCAATTTTAGGGTAGTGAATATGGCAAATTTGCGGGAAAAGATGGTGAACGACTTGATAATTTAATCCCCCTAAGTACCAATTTAAAAAGACATTTTTAGGTGCAAAATCTACGGAAGTTCGCACTTGAAATATTGCCCATTCGTCTTCGATTTGGTTAGCTGCCGAGGGTTGAATAAATTCGGCGGGTTCCAAAACGTGAGCTAACATAAATACATGACAGGCAAGCACTCCATAGGTCATAAAAACAATGAGAAAACCGATCGCTATTTCTAGGGGACTATAACCAACTAAGAGAGGAATGCCAATAAACCAGAAGAGATAAACAAATTTTCCGCTCAATAAAACGAATAGATCGATCGCTTTAGGATTGGGAATTTTAATCTCGCCAAAACGATTACAAAAGAGGATAGATCGCACATCGGAGAATGACCAATATATAGGAATTATAGCGTAGAGAATCGGGATAAATAAATGTTGATAACGATGATACCATTTATGCTCGGCATGGGGAGTCATTCGCACGACACCATCGCCGTGAATTTCCACATCGTATCCTAAAACATTGGTGTAGGTATGATGGAGATAATTATGACGAAAACGCCAGAGATAACCGGAAGTACCGATGATATAATCGTAGCTCATGCCAAGGAGAGAATTAACCCATTTTTTACTAGAATAGCCGCCATGGTTGGCATCATGACCAATGCTAAAACCAATCCCTGCTAATCCCCCTCCTAAAACCAGACAACCGATAATTTTTAGCCACCAGATATCCGGACCAAAAAGTACAAATAGCCAAGCGGCAATCACCCAAGTTAAAATCGTGATCGTCTTCAGGTACATGGCAAAATTATCTCTGGTGGGGATGCCGTTTTCGGTAAAATAAGCATCAACCCGTTTATTCAATTCCTTTCTAAAACCCTGATTTTCGGTAAAAGTTACTCGCATTCCTATTTTTGTCCTAGAAGTTGATATGACAGCAATTTGTGGCAGCTCAGAGTTAATTTATGAGTCTTTTACTGGTTTGCTAAGGCTGTCTCAGCATAACTGATAATTTCTCATCAGTCCCTCATCTATTGTCAGAGAAAGAGGTGCGCTTGGCAAGGGAATCGCTCAATTTATTGGCTACTCTTGCAGAAAATCCTCGGTTTTTACCTAATCAGATATCAGATACCTGTAGCCGGTGATAGAAATGAGCGTTAGGTACTTTTATACTACTATTAAAGCCATTGAAGGCGATCGAGTTTTCTGGTGCGAAGTGCCACAATTAAGAAAATCGATCGATGCGATCGCTGGAAGCGTGGCCAATGATGAAGCGGTGTATTTTGCTCTGTGGCAATGGTTACAGAATGACCCTAATAACCAATTAGTCAAGTCTCATTGGATGGTTTTTTTACAATATCGCTCCTCTATGGTAACTCAAAGGGTCTATCAAAATGTTGGCCATCGGATCGATGCTGATTATGAAACCCTATTCTACTATTTGCTGAATTTGCTTGCCACGGCAATTATCAATAATCCTAGCAATTTTTACGGTAATTTTCAGGATAACAAGACCAAACCGGGATTTTTTCGCTTAATCTTAGAAAAATGGACAGATAAAAAATTAAGAAATACTCTCTATAATTTCCTGCGAGGAGAGTATAAAACGATTGGTAGGACTAATCTCGGTATCGTCAGTCTTTTTAGTGCGAATAAAATTCAAAAAATTTTACGAACATCGGGTATCTTTACCGAGAATTACCTGCTAATATTTAACTGTTTTCGAGAGGTTAAAAAAGCTTCTCTTAGATCATTGGATAAGTGGCAAGATGAGGATTGGCAACAAGTAATTGATCGCCTACAGCAGTTACAACCGCAAGTTATTATCACCGTGGAGGAAGTGCAAGCAAAACTCAATCAAATAGGAGAGATAATGCGTAATCATATCGATCCTCCTTACTCTAAATTTGAGCCTAATAATTATGACGATGGTAGTAATTACTTTTGGGACAATCTCCCCAGTAAGAAGCAAAGTCAAGACTTACTACAACAGCAAGAAATCCAGGAAGATATTAAGAAGTTACTGATCACTCAAGAGGAGGAAGTTAAACAGATTGTCTATTGTTACTATCATCAAAAGATGACACAGGTACAGATCGCTAATCGATTGGGAGTTCACTCATCTACTATTAGTCGAGAAATAACCCAATTATGTAAAAAATTTTATCAGCTACTCTGTGCAAGGGAAGGCAAAGATTGTCCTAGTTTGTTAAATGAGATTAAATTACAATCTCGGCAAAAACAAGAGATCGATGCTTATCTGGAATATTTTTGTCAGTCCTACTTAACTCAAATCTAATCTGTTAGGAGATACCATGAAAGTCAACCTCGATATTTTGCAACAAATTAACCCGAAATCCCTTTGGCTAAATTTTTCGGAAACAGAGATCAAGCAAGCTCGATCGATTCTCGGTCAATACTCGAATCAAACCGCCAAAAATCAGGCTTTGATTAATTACTTGGTGCAAATATGCTTAAGCAATTGGCTGAAAGATAATCTTGATTGTTCCCTTCAACTAATACCTGAAAACCATCAGTATCTTTGGGAGTTTATTAACGGGTTTACTTGGCAAATTCAAGATAAAAAAGTGACTACTATTCCCAGTCAAACTATTGACATTGAGGGATTGACAATAGAGCAAGAATGGGTTGATATTCCCGATTTAGCGGCGGATTTTTATCTAGGGGTGCAGGTAGATTTAGCAGAAAAATTCCTCAATATCTGGGGTTTTATATCCAGAAAAGATGTTAAAAATCTGGCAGAATACGATCCAATTTACCATCAATATTATTTGGAAAGTGAGCAAATTATTGATGATTTAGATATTCTTTGGCAGAGTTGTTTAGAGGGAGAGAGTGAAAAAGGAAAACTGGAATCTCTAGCAAAGTTATCGCCAGCAACAGCAGAAAATTTAATTAAAAAGTTAGGTCAAGTTTCCCCCTATTCTCCGAGATTAGATATTAGTTGTCAGCAGTGGTTAGCTTTGTTGAATAATCAACAATGGCGAGAAAAACTTTATCAGCAGCGTTTAGAGGTAATCCCCACCAAACTTAGTCAATGGTTGCAGGGAATTATTACAGAGAAATGGCAGGAAATCCTCAGCACTATCGACAATTATCGTCCAATTAATCCGGGTTTTTTGTTGGCTGCTGAAAAAATCAGCAGCCGAGAATCTCCGACAGATATTCAGCGAGGAATTAGACAACTGTATGCTAGTCAAAAAGAGGTGGAATTTTCGGAACATTTAACCCCAGAGGAAGCTTTAGCAAAACTACAACATCAAACCCAAGATGAAACTATTCGCTGGCAAGCGGCCGAATATCTCTGGAATATCGATCCTCATTATCCCAATGCTGCTATCCGTAAAATGCTCGATGTGGGTAGTCAATTAATGGGACATAAAATCGCTTTAATGGTAGGAGTTTTATCAACCAGTAACCAGAGAATTGCTGTCTTAATTCGTGCCTATGCCATGGACAATTTTGCCAAGCTACCCCCCGGTTTATCTTTGCAAATTAGCGATGAAATAGGCCAATTAATCCCCAGTTTACAAGCAATAGCAAGGGAGAAACCCTTAGATAGCTATCTGCAACTTTATTTTCTAGCTGATGCCGACGATCGCTTTAATGTTAACCTAAGTTTAGGGGATAGTAGCATTATCGAACAGTTTAGGATTTAATAGAGATAGCAGAAAATGTCAAGGGTAGAGACATGAGCAGAGTTGTGATTCTGAAAATTGGTGATGGCAGTTTTGAAACGGGATTTTCCGTCACTCTAGAAATTCGTGACAATCATCTCTTGATAGCACCTTTTACCGATGGTAAATTAGTCCCTAACCTTGACATTGCTGACGCTTTGCAAAATTATCGTCGAGCTTATTATCATTGGGTAAAAAGTCAACCCAGTTTAGGAATTACCGTTCCTCATAGCATGATCACCCATGCAGCGGTAGGTGATCCTAGAGACAACCTCAAAAAAGCCACTAAAACTTTAAAAGATAGCTTAAATGAATGGCTAAATTCCAGTTCTCTGAGTTCGATACAAAATCATATCTTGTTCCATATAGGTACTGAGTCAGAAGTAAGATTTTTTATCCAAACTACCCACTTTGATTTACAACAAATTCCCTGGGAGTCTTGGAATTTTTTACACAAATGGTTTCCCGATGTGGAAATTGCTCTTACTATCCAGATAGATCCCCCGAGAGAACGTACTTTTACTTCCGCAATTAAGGTTTTAGTAATTTTGGGCAATATTGACATCGAAAACAAGCATACTTCCCTGTGTTTATCCAGTTTGCAAACGGTACTAGGAAACCAAGATAAGGTTTCTATGCAAATATTAAGTCCTGGTTCAGACCCTCCTCTTTCAACGATAAATATTCACAATGAGTTGATCAAAAATCCATGGGATATTGTAGTTTATTTAGGTCATAGTCAAACCAGTAGTGACGGTCACGATGGAGTTTTTATCATTGATAATGATACGGCTTTATCTCCCGAACATAACTTAAGAAATTCCCTAGAAATAGCTGTTAAAAAAGGCTTAAAACTTGTTATCTGTAATTCCTGCGATGGGTTAGGTATTGGTCGTCAGTTGGCTAATATCGGAGTACCCCATATTATTGTTATGAAAGAACCGATCGCCGTGCGGGTTGCTTTGAGATTTCTAGAAGTTTTTCTTCCCAATTTTCTTGGACATAAATCCCTACAAGAATCCTTAACAATCGCTCGACAAGACTTAAAATTACACGGATTTGCGGTGGATGCTGCTAGTTCTTCTTTGCTGCCTCGTTTGATAGAAAATCCTGAAGAACCACCGTTGATTTTACCTTTACCCCCTGAAAATACGGCAGAAGATTCCCAAGAAGATCCTGATCAAAGTTGGCATTTACGTCTATCTAGTCGTTGGAAACAAGCTCTGTTATTTATTTTAAGTCTTCTGGTAACTTTATCAGTTTTATATTGGGGAGGAGTATTTTCCGATGATGCTAGTAAATACCCAGAAATTAGCTTAGGTGAAGAAATATTATTAAAGACAAATCGACAAGATAACAGTCTTGAACGGGGAAGACAAGCTTTTAAAAACAAAGAATATAAACAAGCAATTCAGCTTTTTAAAAAATCCCTTGATCGCTTGCCCAATAATCCAGAGATTCGCATCTATTATAATAACGCTCGTGCGGCCTATCAAGACAGAAATTCCTTAAAAATTGCCACCAGTGTTCCTCTTGGTAATAATCCAGAAATTGCTCAGGAAATTTTACGAGGTCTTGCTTTATTCCAACAGGAGTTAAACGATGAACAGGCCAAAAACCACGATTTTCACTTTCTACAGGTAGTGGTCGCTAATGATAATAATAGCGCCGCAGATGCCAAAGATCGAGCCGAAAAATTTGTTAAAGATCCGTCAATTATAGCAGTGGTTGGTCATAATGCTTCTGCTGCTAGTGAAGCGGCCAAAGATATCTATGTACTAGGGAAAATTGTTGCCCTATCTCCCACCAGCTTTTCCCCGAAAATCTCCGGTAATGGCTATATATATAAAATGGTTCCCGATCTGGAAACTTTTGCCACAACCTTAAGTGAATATATCCGTCAACAAACTGACAAGCTAATTATCCAAAACCCCACTAATTTAATTTGTTACGACAATCGCTCTGGAGATAATTTTAACTTCGCTAAAAAATATAGAAACATTCTCCTCGGTCAGCAGTTTCAAAAAATTGTTAAAGATGAAGATTTTGACTGCAATATCGAACCAAAAAATAATTTAGATCAAGAGAAAATTTATCAAAAAATCGCTCAATATCAAGTAAATATTCTCATGGTTGCTCCCTATGTTAATGATCTGAAAAGAGCCGTCAGTATCTTTAAGCAACGTCCCGCAGAAAAGTTAAACTTAGTGATTTTAGGTTCCCCCACTTTTCAAAGTTATCTCACCCTTGCAGAAGGTAAACAAGGAGTAGAAAATTTAGTTATCACCGTGCCTTGGTATGATCTCAAACAAGATAATTATATCCAGAGTTTTTGGCAAAATAAGATCAATGTTTGGCGCACTCCCATGTCCTACGATGCGACCAAAGTTATCCTCACCGCTTTGCGAAAGTTATACCAACAAGGACAAAAATTCGATCGAGAATTATTAAATCAAGTTTTAAGAAACGATTTTTCTATCGAAGGAATGACTGGCACTGTTAGATTCGATGAGAATGGTGTCCGCAACATGAACAATAATCCTGATGATCGCCGCTACTTGATTCTACAGGTCAAAAAGGGTCAATTTGTCCCCCTCGCTCCCATTAAATCTGCCGGTCCAGTCTAAACCTCCCTATCCTTGTCAATACTTTTTACAAAAATTAACCTTACCCACTGCATCAAAGTTAGCCATCACTCCTAATTAACAGGTAACACCTCTAGGAGACAAACGGCATGAAATTGTTCAAAAAATTAAACCCAAGAGCCTTGATTTTTTGGCTGATCGGTGATAAGGCCGGAAATTCTCTCGTTGCGATCTGGAATTGGTTGTGGGGTATTCCCATCGAATCCGGCGGCAAAATTGCCGTAGAATCGGCCAAAGAATCCCTAGAATCGATGCAAAAATCCCTAGCGGAATTAACAGAATCGGTGGCGAAAGTAGTAGCAGCCCAGCAATCGGCTCAAGCACAATACGAGGCAAAAAAACAGGAACACACAAACTACTTGCAGCAGGCTGTCACCGCCCAAAAAAAAGGTCTTCAAGAAGCGGCAAGACTTGCTATGGTTAAGGTTCTCTCCCTAGAAAAAATTCTACCCGCCATGAAAGATCGGGTCGATAATGCCGAAAAAGTGGTCATTGCTGCTAAGGAAAAACTTCGCAAAGAGCAGGAAAAAATCGAGCATTATAAGTTAGAAATGAGCAACTTAAAAGCGATTAGTTCCATGAATGAGGCTTTAGGTAAAATAAACGAATTTGATAGTAGTCTCAACCTCAATACCTCCCGCGATCGCTTTGAGGATGCCAATGAAGCGATTAACGACCGTTATCGCAAAGAAAACGTCTATAGTGAATTAAGCGAGAACTATAGCGAGAAATTAGCTCAATAAATCGATTTCTTAAGCCTTGATGACGAAATTAACCGCCGTTTAGCTGAATTCAATCAGCAAAGTTAAGGAGTAAAGCGATGACAAAGACTGGCAAAAAAGCGAGCTTACCGCCAATTTTCTATGTTTTACTGGGTTTGATCGGCTGGTTTCTTTTTCCCCAAATCTCGGCAATATTTGCCCCAAAAGCCGATAATAATCCCCGCATGAGTTATGGCAATCATCTCCTAATCAAAACTAATTCTAACACCGCCAAAGAATCAGCGATCGCTGCCATTGCTCAAGGTGATCACCAAGAAGCAGAGCAACTCCTGCAAAAATCCCTCGCTCAACGTCCCAACGATCCCGAAAGCGTAATTTATCTCAGCAACCTGCAAACTGGCTCAAATCCCTTCAAAATCGCCGTTGTTGTGCCAGCGACAACTAATCCCAACGTCGCTCAAGAAATATTGCGAGGAGTCGCCAGCGCACAAACCCAGATCAATCAACAGGGAGGGATCAACGGCAGAAAACTGATGGTTATCGTGGTTAATGACGATAATCAGCCGCAGATATCGAAAGAGGTAGCCAGTGAATTAGTCAAAAATCCCGATATTATCGCTGTTGTCGGTCATAATGCCTCCGATGCCAGTTTAGCCGCCGCTCCCATCTACGAAAAAGGCGGTTTGGTGATGATTTCTCCCACCTCCCTGGCTAATAATCTCTCCGGTGCGGGAAATTATATCTTTCGTCTGGTGGCTTCTAACGGCAAAATTACGGAAACCTTAGCAAATTACATAGTAAATATTGCTAAAGTCCAGAAAATTGCTTTTTGCTACGATTCTCAAGCTCCTGATAATGTTTCCTTTAAAGACGAGTTGATGGCTAATGTGGCGAAAAAAGGCGGTCAAATTGTGCCGATTGTCTGTGATCTGAGTGTCCCCAATTTTAAGGCCGATCAAGCCCTTAATCAGGCGATTTCTGGGGGTGCTAACGGCCTATTTGTCGTCGCTCATGTTGATCGTCTCGATCCCGTTTTTGAGGTTATTCGCTCCAATCGTCAGCGTTTGCCTCTGTTTAGTAGTCCCACCTTCTACAATATTCGCACCCTCGAAGATGGCGGCAAAAACGCCCAAGGTTTAACCCTTGCCGCACCCTGGCACCCCTCGCTTAACCAGACTTTTGGCAATCTTATGCAGGAACAGTGGCGCGGTCCGGTTAGTTGGCGCACGGCCACCAGTTTTGACGCTACACGGGTGATTATTGCCGGTTTAAGGGAAAATCCTCAACGTCAGGGCCTACAATCCCGGCTGCGTTCCGCCAATTTTTATCAAACAGGAGCCACCGGAAAAATTAGCTTTGATCCCAATACTGGCGATCGCATCGGTCAACCGGTGTTAATTCAAGTGCGATCGACTCCCTCCGGTGAGCAGTTTGTCGCTTTACCTTAAAAAGTCCCCAGTCCACCACAGTCGGGAGAGTTGCCAACTCTCCCCCCAAAAAGTCTCAAAAATTACGATTATTTTAACATTCAACTTTGAGTAAGAAATGAATAGCTAATATGTTAAAATATGCCTAAGTAGGTAGGTTTTAAAAATCGTCAGATTCCCCCTTATTAAGAGGAGCAGGGGGCATCCGCACCCCCCTTATTAAGGGGGGCAGGGGGAATCAAAGGCAAAATCTATCTTCAATTAAATTATAACTACTTACTTATGGATATCGTTATTATCGAAGATGAAATTGAAATCGCCCATTTGATTCAGCAAACTTTAGAGAGGGAATCCTTTACTTGTCATCTGGCTTATAATGGTAGGGTAGGACTAGAACTATTTTATCAAAAGCAACCAGACTTAGTTATTTTAGATTTAATGTTACCCGAATTAGATGGACTAGAATTGTGTGCCAGAATTCGCCAAAAACCCGGGACAAAAGACCCCTATATTCTCATGTTAACCGCTAGGGGAGAAGAAATCGATCGCATTATCGGTTTATCCACAGGAGCCGATGATTACATGGTAAAACCCTTTAGTCCCCGGGAATTAACCGCTCGGGTAAGAGCCTTATTAAGACGTAGTTTAAGACACGATAGTCAACCGCAACAACTCCATCGCAGCCGTCATTTTCTGATCGACTTAGATCAACATTCTGCTCTTCGTAAATTGGAGGGAATGCCAGAGGAAACCCTCGATTTAACCACCTTAGAATTTAATTTATTAGCTACCTTTGTCAGTTATCCCAATCGCGTCTGGAGTCGTACCCAATTAATCGATAATCTCTGGGGAAATGATTTTTTTGGCGATGAAAGGGTAGTAGATACCCATATCCGACGCTTACGCAAAAAAGTAGAACCCGATCCTGCTAATCCTATCTTTATCAAAACCGTAGTCGGTGTCGGTTATAAATTTGAGGATGACATTGTTTAGGGTTTGCGGCAAAAAGTTTGTTGGTGGGGTTAGGAGTCAGGAGTCAGTATTCAGGAGACAGGAGACAGGAGATAGGGATTTAGGGATTTAGGGGTTTTGGGGTTTTGGGGTTTTAGTTCAATTTCCCCACTTCCCCACTTCCCCACTTCCCCACTTCCCCACTTCCCCACACCCCAACCCCAACCCCACACCCCACTTCCCCACTTCCCCACACCCCACTTCCCACACCCCAACCCCAATAAAAAATTCTCCCTAAAGGCACTTAAGCAGTCTTTAACCCTTATGTGCTAAAATTTTTGAAGATTTTGCCATTCATTTAGGTTCAATCAGGGATCACAGCCTTTTTAGGGAAATTTTATGACAAGTAACTACGGCGCGGAACAGATACAAGTTCTCGAAGGGTTAGAACCAGTCAGGAAGCGGCCGGGGATGTATATCGGTACGACTGGTCCGCGGGGACTACATCATTTAGTCTATGAAGTGGTGGACAACTCGATCGATGAGGCCCTAGCGGGTTACTGTACTCATATCGAAGTGGATATCAAGGCCGATGGTTCCGTCAGCGTCACCGACGATGGCCGGGGTATTCCCACCGATGTTCACCCGACCACGGGTAAATCTGCCCTAGAAACCGTTCTCACTATACTTCATGCCGGCGGTAAATTTGGCAGTGGTGGTTATAAAGTGTCGGGAGGGTTACACGGAGTCGGGATTTCCGTCGTTAATGCTCTTTCTGCATGGGTCGATGTGACAGTCTGGCGCGATCATAAAGTACATACCCAACGCTACGAAAGAGGTATCCCCGTCACAGAATTGGTCAGCAGTCCCAGTCAAGAGGAAAAAACGGGAACTAGGGTTAATTTCCTGCCGGACACCGAAATTTTTAGCCAAGGCATCGAATTTGATTACAGTACCCTCTCTGGACGTTTACGAGAACTAGCCTACTTAAATGCGGGTGTTAAAATCACCTTTAGCGATTACCGTCCCGAAGAACCCCACATCGAAACCTATTGTTATGAGGGGGGTATTAAAGAATACGTCGCCTATATGTGTCGGGAAAAAGAAACCCTGCACAAAGATATTATCTATGTATCGGGGGAAAAGAACGGAATTAATATCGAAGTGGCGTTTCAGTGGTGTATAGATGCCTATAGCGACAATATTCTCGGTTTTGCTAATAATATCCGCACCATTGACGGGGGAACCCATCTAGAAGGATTAAAGGCAGTTCTGACTCGTACTTTAAATAATGTCGCTCGTAAACGCAATAAAATTAAAGAAAACGAGCCTAATCTAGCGGGGGAAAACGTCCGCGAGGGTTTAACCGCCGTTATTTCCGTAAAAGTCCCCGAACCGGAATTTGAGGGACAAACCAAGACCAAATTGGGTAACACCGAAGTCCGGGGTATTGTTGATTCCCTGGTGGGGGAAACTCTCAACGAATACTTAGAACAAAATCCCCAAGTGGCCGACACGATTATCGAAAAAGCAGTACAAGCGTACAGGGCGGCGGAAGCGGCCCGACGGGCGCGGGACTTAGTACGACGGAAATCGGTCTTGGAATCCTCACCTTTACCGGGTAAATTGGCTGATTGTAGCGAAAGAGACCCAGAAAAGTCAGAAATTTACATCGTCGAAGGTGACAGCGCCGGCGGAAGTGCCAAACAGGGGCGCGATCGTCGTTTTCAAGCGATTCTACCTCTGCGGGGAAAAATCCTCAATATCGAAAAAACCGATGATGCCAAAATCTACAAAAATACGGAAATTCAATCCTTAATTACAGCCCTCGGTTTAGGAATTAAAGGAGAAGATTTCGACCCCTCACAATTGCGCTATCATCGCATTGTTTTAATGACTGATGCTGATGTGGATGGCGCACACATCCGAACTTTGTTGTTAACTTTCTTCTATCGTTATCAGAAGAATTTAATTGACCAAGGTTATGTATATATCGCCTGTCCTCCTCTCTATAAATTGGAACGCGGTAAAAATCATTCCTACTGCTATAGCGATCGAGAATTACAGCAAAAGATAGCGGAATTTCCCTCTAATGCTAACTATACAATCCAACGTTTTAAAGGGTTAGGAGAAATGATGCCCCAACAACTTTGGGATACTACCATGAATCCCGAAACTCGCACTTTAAAACGGGTGGAAATCGAAGACGCAGCCAAAGCTGAGGAATTATTTACGATTCTTATGGGCGATCGAGTTGCCCCCCGGCGAGAATTTATCGAAACCCACGGATCGCGTTTAAATCTTACGGATTTGGACATTTAAACAGTAACTTGGGGCTGTGTTAGTCTAGGCTAATACAGCCCGATCATATCCCTAAATCCAGTTAGGGTTTGAGCAAGCGGAAAGGAGGCACTCGGCGCATCCCCAATCCGCTACGCTGGCTGAGGGTGGGGACTTCCCCAGCCACATTTTTGTTAAACTAACTTTTGGATAGCTGCTACTAACTGCTCGATTTCTGAGGGCAAAGTGAAATAATGAACACAGGCACGCACACAGAGGGGGTCGAGGAGAGTTCGCAGTAAAAACCCTTGTTTTTCTAGCTGTTGCACTAACTTTTGTGGGGTGATGGCCGAGTCAATTTGAAAGGAAACTAAACCGGATTCCGGCGGAGAATTTTTTAAACATTTCACCCCTTTAATCGTCTTTAATTCCCCCCAAAGATAAGCCGCTAATTGACAAATCTTTTCGTATCTTTGTCCCCCATCACCCCAGGCATTATGTACCGCAATAGTTGCCCTTAAACCCTCAAATTGGGGATAGGCAGAAGTGGCCACTTCAAAGCGTCTGGCATCCGGTTTCCAACCGATAGGCTGTCCTCGGCTATCTGTTTCAATGCCGCGCCAACCGATAAAAGTGGGCTGTAAACTAGGGAAAATTTCGGGACGAATATACAATCCTCCCACACCAGCCGGTCCACACCACCATTTATGACCCGTAAAAGCATAACAATCGGCGGCAGTAGCGCTTAAATACAAGGGCAAACAACCCACGGATTGGGCAGCATCCACCACCACTAAAACGGGTTTTTCGGTGACAGAATTATCATGACAAAGTTGCGAGATTTCCTTGAGGGGTAAAACCTGTCCAGTATTCCACAAAACGTGACTAACCACCAAAACCCTAGTTTTTGGACGTAGATGGGCGGAAATCACTTCTATCGGGTTGCCGCCGTTTAAAGTTTCCCGAATAGGACAAGTGGAGATTTCCAGATGATAACGACGGGCAATTTCTTGAACCGTGGCGATAATTCCGGGGTGTTCACAATCGGTTAGTAAAATATGTTCCCCCGCTTGCCAATCAACTCCCCAGAGGGCGATATTACAGCCTACAGTGACATCCTCGGTGATAGAGAGATTCTTAGGGCTAATTCCCAATTCCTGAGCCATTTCTTGCCTGAGAAGTTCCGTTTTTCCGGTAATCCAATCGTTTACCCGTCCTGAAAAAGGCCCCTGTTGTTGGAGAAAATTATGGGCATCGATAATCGCCTCTAATCCCGCCTTGGGCAAGGTTCCCTGACCACCGAAATTAAAATAAACTTTATTGCTAAGTCCCCGAAATTCCTGTCTTTGTTCGGCTAAATCCGGTTTACTAACGGCGCAATCGAGGGTATTTTCGTCTAAATTCTGCATAAGCGGCAAGATGGGGGGTCAGTTATCAGTTATCAATTATCAATTATCAGTTAGAAGGTGTTGGGTTTTGGGGTTTTAGGGTTTTAGTTGAATTCCCCATTTCCCCATTTCCCCACTTCCTGACGACCGACGGCTGAATTCTATCGACGGATTAAGTCGCAATTGTCACAATAGTATTAAAGTAGAGGAAACATACTTGGGAATATTTTCTTTTTTTAGTTTATTATTTTTTACTTTACTTCACTGGTCCAGGAAAGCTTAACTTTTCTCCTTGTATAGAATGCTACTGACCGATGATCTACTTCTAGACTACCAACGTTGTCAACGCCGTGCATTTTTAAATCTCTACGGCAATAGCCAAGAAAAAGACCCTGAGCGCGATTTTTTGCTTAAATTGCGCCGAGAGAGTCAAAGTCACGTTAAAAAAGTCCTGCAAGACTCCTATCCCGATTATTGTTCCCTGACTACCCCCAGCACTGATATTTTGGCCGCCGCTAGGGAAACGGAAGCTTTGATGGGTCGGGGTGTACCCTGTATTTATCACGGAGTCCTTTTACAATCTGCCTATCCCGTCTCTTTAACCGGTTCCCCGCATTTATTAATTAAACAGGCAGGAGAGTCGAAATTTGGCGATTGGGTTTATTATCCCCTCAATATTCAACTCGGTCGCCGTCCTAAGCCTGAATATAAAATGCTGGCTACTTTTTACGCCTATTTATTAGCCAGTATGCAGGGAGTTTTTCCCAGTTATGGGGAAATTGTCCTACGTCGTCATAATCGCTATCGGGTGGAATTGAATCTCTGGTTAACTAAACTAGAGGAAATAATCAAAAAGTTCGGCGAAATGGTGATTAATCGGCAAGAACCAGAAGTTTTTATCTCGCGTCAGCGTTGCAGTTTATGTCATTGGTATAGTCACTGTTATGGTATTGCTCAAGCGAGTCAACATCTTTCTTTAGTCCCGGGGGTGACTCCTAGTCGTTACCAATTTTTACAGTCTTTGGGGGTTTCCACCATGGCATCCCTTGCGCTTACCTGTCCTACCCGTATGGGGGAGGGGATGGGGGTAGAGGTGGCTAATCAGTTACAATTACAGGCCCAAGCAATTATTGAAAATCGGGCCTTTCGCAAAAGCAACGGGAAAACTGCTTATTTGTCCCCCCTACCGAAGGCCGAGATTGAATTTTATTTTGACATCGAAGCGGAACCAGAACAGAATTTAGATTATCTTTTGGGGATTTTACGGGTTGATTATCGAGTTAATACCCAGCAATTTTATCCCTTTTTGGCAGAAAAGCCGGAAGATGAAGGCAGGATTTGGCAGGAATTTTTAACCTTAGTCATGCAGGATTATCAAGCACCAATTTTTCACTTTTCTGAGTACGAAGTAGAAACAATTAAGCGATTGGGTTATCTTTATAAAACCCCTTCTTCTTTGATTAATCAGTTAGTTTCTCGCTGTTTTGATCTGCACTATCATGTAGTTAATTCGGTAACTTTTCCCGTGGAAAGTTATTCTTTAAAATCCCTCGCTAACTGGATTGGCTTTCAATGGCGCGATCGAGGAGTAAGCGGGGATCAATGCGTTTGGTGGTATGACCAGTGGTTAAAAACAGGAGATCGGACTTTATTGGCGGCTATTTTGCGTTACAATGAGGATGATTGTCGCGCCACCTTTATACTAAAAGATTGGCTTGTAAACTTTTTAATTTGATTCTAAAGATTTATGACAAATAGGGGGGGAATGTAGCCGCTGCTACCCGTAGCCGTAAAGGGAAAATGATAGGCTATGGATGTGAAGACAGTCCCCTCACCCAATGGTGATCCCCATGTTCTCCCCACTTTTTCCGCTTCTACTCCTACTGCTTTCCTTCCTTAGTCTTCTCTGGTATCAAAAGACCGATAATGATATTTTTAAAGCTCTTGCCGTTAGTAGTTTAATTTTCGCAATTATTTGGGGCTTAATTCTCGCTCATTGGTCAATTCACCTGTTGGGACTGCTGTTATTGTTAAAATTCAGACCCCCCGCTTTCAGTTTGGTGCGCGTGCCTAGATGGTAATGGTTTGACCTTAATCTTCCAACTGTCCGGTAGGTACTTCGATCGCTTGTACATCGATCGTCCCGGGAGGGGTGAGAATAATAAACTTACCCCCTTCCACTTTCAACGGTTCACCACAGTTAGGACATTGGCATTCCGTGCGATTAAAACCCGTAAATTCGTAGCTACAGACGGGACAGCTATCTTCAACTAAATTGCGTCGCAACCACCAGCGAAAAATCCCCCAAGCAATCACAGGAGAAATTATTAGGAATGCCACGAGAATTAAAAAACTATTGACTAACCAACCCAGTCCGATCGAGCCTAACAACAATCCGACTAAAATCAAAGATAAGAAACAACCCAAACCAGAATCATTGACAGAATAGCTGCGGAAAAAGTTGTTATTCACGGCTCAACCCTCGATTCATCAAAGCTGTAATTATCTTTAACCTAACACATTCCTAACACATTGCCACGGTTAAATCTTCTTTTTGACTCACCGGTTCCTCGCTCTATTCTGCCTTGGGTTTAGTTTTGATCGAGATTATCCAGATTGAGAGCCTCACCAAATCTGCTGGGGAGTGGGTTGTCTGCTGGCTTCAACTTGTTATAATAGGTCGATACCTATCCACCATATTTCTAAAAACCATGAGCGATCATCGTCTGTCTCTAGTGGCAGCTGCCCGAAGATTTTATCAACTGGGTTGGATGCTTGGCACGGCGGGTAATTTATCCGCTAAAGTTGATGATCATAGTTTTTGGATTACTGCCAGTGGCAAAAGTAAAGGTAAACTAACAGAAGAGGATTTTGTGCGCGTGGATCTGACGGGAAAAGTCAGAGAATTAGCTCATCGAGATAATCGTCCTTCGGCCGAAACTAGCATTCATCAGGTGATTTATTGCCTCTTTCCCCAAGCACAAGCTTGTTATCATGTCCACTCGGTGGAAGCGAATTTAGTTTCCCGTTTTGCTCGCGAGGACAAGTTATCGTTACCTCCCTTAGAAATGTTGAAAGGTTTAGGTATTTGGGTAGAAAATCCTCAAGTATTTATGCCGGTTTTTGCTAACTATCTCGATGTGCCGAAAATTGCCGCAGAAATAGAAAGTAGATTCTCAACTTTCCCCCCAGAAATTCCCGCTTTACTGATTTCTTACCATGGCGTGACGGTGTGGGGTGAGTCTCTAGAAACTACCGAGAATTATTTAGAGATAGTTGAGTATATTTTTCGTTATCTAGTGGCAGCCTATCAAGTAAAACCTTGGTAAACCTTCAATTAGACAAGGCAATCAGGAAAAGATTGCCGACATTTTCCAAGGCGCCACCCAGATTCGAACTGGGGGTAAAGGTTTTGCAGACCTCTGCCTTACCACTTGGCGATGGCGCCGATCAATAAATATCAATCATAGCATAACAGTTGGCAGTTTGCCAAGAGTGGAACCCAAGAGTTGAGCGATCGATCTATAATTTATGCAGCCGTTCTCTAATCTAGTGGGGTATTTCAGGCTTTAAAAAGCAATTATGATGAGAAATAAAAGATATTTACTAACTTTTATCGGTTTATTGGCTTTATACTTTCCATTACAGGCTAATAATGCCGTTTACCTTAGCCAAAGTTCTAATACTGCCACGACTTTCGACAGTTATCGTCAAGAATGTTTACAAAGAGCGCGCGCGGAGGGATTAGCTGCTGATGTGGCAAAAGACCTATGCGACTGCACGATTAAAAAATTCCAAGCTCGTTACAATCTACAGCAATTCCGCACCCTCGTGCAGAAGTCGAAAACCGATAAAGCTGCCGCTAGAACTTTATCGAGTGTGGGAGAAGCTTGTTTTGATGAGATTTTGTATGAATAGCAGGGATAGGGGGTTTTTTAGCTATCACAAAAAAAGCTCTCCCTGCTCCGCAGCTCCAGCGCTCATAGACAGTCTTAACAAGTAATTTAGATAGTCAACAGCTTATTTATGTCAACGCTCCCAATGGCAGAAAAATCGAATTATTGGAGTATCAAGACGATTATCAATGGCGATAATTTCTCTCTCAAATTCCTTAGGAATGCCTCTTGATTATTAATAACTTTAGGTGTATTATTATCTATATTCAAGCCAAAAGATGGGCTGATAATAATGCCGTTGGTCGTCCAGAAATCCAGAAATTTGTCGGGGCATTAGCGGGACAAGGAGCCAAAAAAGGTATTTTCATCACCACTTCCTATTTTACCAAAGAGGCTTTAGAATATGCCCCCAGAAATGAGATAAAAATAGTGCTGATTGATGGGGAAGAATTAGGTCAATTGATGATTGATTATAACTTAGGTGTATCGACCAAAGAAATCTATGAAATCAAGAGAATTGATCATGATTATTTTGGGGATGAATGAGACACAGAGGGGGACAAGGGTTACAGAATAACGACGATGGCGTTAAAATAAATGGAAAAAATAGAGGATAAAAACTATGGACGGGATGACCTTTTTTCAGAAAAGTGCGGGACAGTGGAAATCTCAGCGCACCACCCATCATTTACCCTTTCGACGCTCAGAAACCGGCGATTCCGAGATTTATGTGGAAGCTTTAAGCGCCGATAACCCGAAAATTATCGCTATCTGTGAAATGCACGAAGTCGATCCCGCTAAGACTGTGGGGGGTGCCTTTGTCAGTTGGGATGGTTCAATGCAGTGGGACAAAGAAGACGAAAATCATCAAGGAACCACCGTTTTTGCGCTAATTCCCGATGAAGATAATCCCCAAGCTGGTGTTCTCCTGCGCGAACGCGGTTATGCGGAAATCGTTCCCGTGGCGGGCCGTTATCACATTGATGAACAGGAAGGTTTAGTCTTAATTACAGAATACGAAACTATGACCTCGATCGAGCGTTTTTGGTTTGCCGATGCCGATTTACGTCTCCGCACTAGCACAGTTCAACGTTTTGGCGGTTTTAATACTGCCACTTTTTGTGCTGAATCCCGCAATCAGTCATCGGAGTCAGTCTCTAGTGATTCCCCCGAACCGTCATCCTATTCGATTAGTGGCTGGTAAATTCAGTCATCAGTCATCAGTCATCAGTCATCAGTCATCAGTCATCAGTCATCAGCTTTTTTCTCCCCTCTCCCCCAACCCCCAACCCCCAACCCCCAACCCCCAAAATCCCGGATGGTAAACAAGTTTTCTTAACAATTGTAAGAATTTTTAATATTTCTTTTCTAGTTGGCACTTACTCCCTTATCATTATGAGGAAAGTTTTTTAAGCATTTCTAAGGATACGGAGGTTTACCCTTGGCCATTCCTCTTTTAAATTACGCCCCCAAGTCCCAAAACGTGCGGGTAGCTGGTTATGATGTCGGTGGAGACGAAAAACCGAGAGTTTACACGACGGAAAATGTCCTCTCCCCTACCGACCTGGACGATTTAATCGAAGCCGCTTACCGTCAGATTTTCTTCCATGCCTTTAAATGGGATCGGGAACCTTTCCTCGAATCCCAATTACGCAATGGACAATTATCGGTGCGGGATTTCATTCGTGGCCTACTGTTATCGAAAACCTTCTATAACAGCTTCTACGAGAAAAACAGCAACTATCGCTTTGTCGAACAGGTAGTACAAAGAGTTCTCGGTCGCGATGTCTATAGCGAAAGAGAAAAAATTGCTTGGTCGATTGTCGTTGCCACCAAAGGTATTCAAGGTTTTGTCGAACAACTGCTCAACAGTGACGAGTATCTGCAAAGCTTTGGTTATGATACCGTTCCCTACCAACGTCGTCGCACCCTGGCCAGCCGCGAAATCGGTGAGCGTCCATTCAACATCACCTCGCCTCGCTACGATGGCTACTATCGTGGTATTTTGGGCTTCCCCCAAATCGTTTGGCAGAATGCTGTCCGTCGCTATGTTCCCCAAGAGCAAAAACCCAAAGCTGGCGATCCTTCCAGCTTCTTGGCTATGGCCCGGGGTCTCGGTAGCGCCAAAGGCAATCCTGTACCAAGAGTCTCCGCTATGAATATTAACATCGAGGCTTCTGTACCCCGTCGTTAATTTTTAGCTAAACCTGCCGGGGAGAGTCCCTAATTGGCAGAATGACCCCCAAACCATAATCAGGTTATTCTGTGAATTGGTGGCTCTCCCTATGGGGTGGCTCCTAAAATAATCCCCCCAGCGAGATCGTATTCCAAGGCAGACCCTTGGAACAAGGATATTAAGTATTGATCTTCTAAGTAGGGGTTGCTGAATAATGGTAAAAACCTTTTAAAATAAGGCTTTTGACCTGTTAAAATCCGATGTTAGTGCCGCGAAAATAGGATTGGGACTTTCAAAACCCTGGCATTATCCTTCTTGTAGTACATAGCTTGGTACAAAAAACGAGGGCAATAAAGCCTGAAACGACCGGCTACTGACTCCTACCCCCAGGAAAACCTTTTTGCCGCAAACCCTATCTATAATATCAAATTTTGTACGACTTTTTTCCACGTTCAACACTTCTGGGTTTCTAGGTTTATCTTGAATGTCGGGGTGAAGACCCTCAGTTTCACTGACGGGATGAAACCCGACCAATATAGAACAGCGAAGCACCACTAAATCCTTGACAGTTTTGTGCTGGATATGTTAGTATAAAGAAAGTTGTTTGAGGTCGGTCAACAATGATTGTCTTAGAAATGAAAGCCGTGGTCAAACCAAGTCAGTGTTCTGCCATTGATGAAGCTATTCGTACAGTACAGTTCATCCGTAATAAAGCTTTAAGACTTTGGATGGATTCTAAGCGAGAGGATCAAGTAGATAAATATTCTCTCAATAAATATTGTGCGGTTCTTGCCAAACAGTTTAAGTTTGCGGATGACCTTAACTCTACAGCTAGACAAGCATCAGCAGAACGGGCTTGGTCAGCTATTGCTCGTTTCTATGACAATTGTAAGAAAGGAATAAAAGGAAAGAAAGGCTATCCTAAATTCCAAAAGAATAATCGTTCCGTAGAATATAAACACTCTGGATGGAAACTATCGGAGGATAGAAAGAAAATTACTTTTACCGACAAGAAAAACATCGGCACGGTTAAACTGAAAGGAACTAGAGACCTAAACTTTTACCCTATAGACCAAATTAAACGAGTTAGGATTGTCAAACGTGCTGACGGTTATTATGTCCAATTCTGTATTAATTTAGATGTTCGGGAATATGCTAAACCCCTAGAACCAACAAAAAGATGTGTGGGATTGGATGTGGGATTAAAAGTTTTCTATGCTAACAGTGATGGAGAAACGGTAGAGATACCGCAATACTATCGTAAGGCAGAAAAAAGATTAAATCGTCTAAATCGGAAGAAATCTAAAAAGTTTAGAAAAGGTCAACCCCAATCAAACAACTACCAAAAAGCTAGAAAGAGATATGCAAGAAAACATTTAAGAATAAGTAGGCAACGTAGAGGCTTTGTCGAAAAAGAGGCATTGCGCGTCATTAAATCTAACGATTTCATCGCTTACGAAAACTTAAATATTCAAGGCATGGTAAAAAACTCTAAACTAGCTAAATCTATTAATGATGTGGCTTGGTCAACTTTTCGGCAATGGTTAGAATATTTTGGTTTTAAATATGGTAAGGCCACGGTAGCAGTAGCTCCCCATAACACCAGTCAAAATTGCTCTAATTGTGGTCAAAAAGTCCCTAAATCTCTATCTACGAGAACCCATATTTGTCCCCATTGTGGCTATGTAGAAGATAGAGATATTAACGCCGCTATCAACATTCTCAAAAAGGGACTAAGTACGGTAGGGCATACCGAAACTAATACGCTTGGGGAGAGATTCCCTCTGGTTTGGTTGGATACGTCCTGTCAGATTAAGGAAACTCAATGAACCAAGAATCCCTCGCTTTTAGCGATGGGAGTGTCAACAAGAGCGTTGAGAATATGAAACAAATCTTCAAGAGAAAATTGACTCAGTTTTCCCTTGATTAATTGAGATGCTTCTAGTTTTGATATTCCTAAAGTTTCTGCTGTTTCAGCTTCCGTGAAGTTCCGTTCATTGATTATATCAATAATCCGAGATAGAATTTGAGCGCGGACTAAAGTTTGTTCGGCTTCTGGGTCGCCAAGATCAGCGAAAATATTACTATTACTTTTTTCAAAATCACTCATTTTGTTATTCTCCTTGATTTTTTAACCATTCTTGATAACTTATTTCAGCCAGTTTTATTTGAAATGGCTCCGTATTTTTCCAACGATAGGTATTCACATCTCGATAATCAACGGAAAGAATTTGACCTGAACCTAATTCTTCTGCTAAAATAACCAAAGATGCGTCGGCTAAATCCATTGGCAAATCTCTATATTTTTGCATCAGTTCTTCAGTGTGTTGGCACTGCTTAGTTTTAGGGAAAAAATCTATAAATTTCTCTTCTGTGTAAGAATCGACTAAAGATCAGTTCATCGTTAATAATTGCAACACCAATGCGATAATCTCCTATTTTGATACGATAAAAACCCTGATAACCTTTAAGCTTTTTGAGGTTTTGTATATCATCCAGTGTTTGAGCTAATTTGCATTCATTGACAACAGTTTTGATCTCAGATAATAGTTTTTGATCTTTAATTTTTCTTAAGTCTTTGGAGAATTTGGCTACAAATTGAATTTTCATTCAGCTTCTCCATTGAGAATAGCAAAAACTTCTTCTTCTGGAACAAATTCACCATTTAATCCTTCCGTAATAGCATTAGCTAAACCAATATCTTCTAGAGCTTCGATAACAATTTCATAAAATAGTTCCCGTTTGTTTTGCATCATTTCAATGAGGATCTCGGTTAGGATTTCTTTGGTTTTTTCTTCGGTAATAATTGATGACATTATGGTTAGTCCTTTCTTGAAAGTTGGCTGGTGCGTTACACTAATATTAACACACCTTACGAGATCGGCGATCGCACTTAGATTAGGATTTATTTCGATACATGACCTGGATACTTACACTAGAGTTTGCTACGGCTTGGGGAGTGACTAAGATTTCTATATTCTGACCTAATGCTACTAGAAAGCTAAACATCTGCTCAAGAGAAAATTTTTGCAATCTGCCATTTTTTAAGTTAGAAATTTTAGCCTCGTCAATTCCCAAAATTTGACTGACCTCCTGCTGGTTTAATCCTTTTTCAGTAATCAGATCTTGACATCCTCGCCGCCGTAAAACGGACGGCGATTCCTCACCACGCCACTTTTTTAGAATGGTCGCGTCAATGGGGTTGACGCTTCAAGGGATGCTGCTTCTTTAACAGAAGTCTTACGCTTTCCTCCACGTCCGTTTAAAGTCTCCGAATGTCCTCCGGCGACCTTGATATTTACCGCAGCGTTTACATCTCGATCATGAAAAGTTCCACAGAAAAGACATTCCCACTCACGGATATTTAACGCCTTTTTCCCGCCGATATTCCCGCAACAGGA
>NZ_JADBTZ010000052.1:0-8548 GCF_020245885.1 Microcystis sp. M165S2
AGGGCATACCGGAACCTTTGGGCTCGACCCAATAAACGCTTGGGGAGAGAATACCTCTACTTTTTCAGAAGCAATTCTGTCTTTCGCAAGTAATCTCTGTGAACCAAGAATCCCCGTCTCTTTAGAGCGGGGAGTGTCAAAATCCTTTTGTATCCTCCATCAATTTTTCGAGCTTCCCTTTTTAGTTACCTTACCCAATTATCAATTATGAATAACACTGAAATCAACTTTCCCAAAGGCTCTAAGAGTGACCTAAGAGATGTGATCACAAATCAGTTACTCATTTTTTTAGAAGCCAAAAATTATGACGCAGCTAAAACTCTATTAATTCCTGTCGCTTCCGTGGATATAGCAGAAGCGATTGCGGACTTACCTAAAACCCTACAAATCATTGCTTTCCGACTTTTAAATAAATCTCAAGCCATTGACGTTTATGAACATTTAGATAGAAATACCCAATACTTATTAATTGAAAAGTTTAAAGATGCGGAAGCACCTGAAATTATTAATAATATGTCTCCTGATGATCGAGTCAAGTTATTTGATGAGTTACCTCCTCAATTAGCGAGGACTTTAGTGGCTCAATTATCCCCTGAAGAAAGAGAGTTGAATGCTTTATTGTTCGGGTATTCTGCTGATACAGCAGGGCGAATTATGACCCCGAAATATATCTATGTCAAAGAAACTGTTACTGCCAATGAAGCTCAAGCTAAAATCAGAAATTTAGCCGATAAGATTGAAGTAGCTTACTATATCTATGTGACAGATGATAATAAGAAATTACAAGCAACCTTATCTTTAAAAGATTTAATTGTTGCTAAACCAGAAGCGATAATTTCTGAAATTATGAACAGAAATATTATTTATGCCTATACCGATACCGACCAAGAAGAAGTCGCTAAATTGATTCAACGCTATGATTTATTAGCCTTGCCAATTGTTGATAAAGATGAAAACTTATTAGGGGTAGTTACGGTAGATGATGTCATCGACATTTTAGAGGAAGAAGCAACTGAAGATATTTATAAAATGGGAGCAATTAACACGGAATCTGATGATCAAAATTACTTTAAATTGGGCTTGTATAAAATCACAAAAAAACGAATACCATGGTTATTAATTTTATTAATCACGAATTCTGCAACAGTTTTTTTAATGAGTAATTTTGAGGAAGTGTTAGAAGAAGTAGTTACCTTAGCCTTTTTTACCCCATTATTAATTGATGCAGGGGGAAATATAGGCGCACAGTCATCGACCGTTGTTATTAGGGGATTAAGTACTGATGAATTAAGAGATAAGAAACCGTTTTCAATTATTGTGAAAGAGTTAATAACAGGGGGATTATTAGGGATCATTTTAGCCGTCATTGTGATTGCTATGGTTTTCGTATTCTTAGGTAAACCAGAGATTGGTTTTATAGTGGGAATTAGTTTAATTGCTATCTCAATTATTGCAGCGACGACAGGTACAGCATTACCTTTTATCTTTAACAAAATGGGATTTGATCCTGCTTTAATGTCTGCTCCTTTTATCACGACAGTGGTTGATGTTTTAGGAATTTTTATTTATTTCAGTATTGCTCAATTAATCCTAAAGGAAAGTTTGAGAAATTGATGGGCAAGGCAAAAAGATTAGGCCAATTCAAGTCTGAATTGGCGCTCCATAACTTGCCCAGGGTTATATCCTTGAGCGCTCGATAATTTTTAATCCTCAATCCCTCAATTCCAGCCATTATTTAGTCCCGTTTCTCATTACTAAAGTAATTTGAGCAATTTCTTGATAGACTGATTCTAGACCAGTTATCAATTACTGACCCGATTCGATCACTCCTTCGGCCTCATGGACAATTGCCCTCAATCGATCTAAAGTTTTCTGGTCCACCTGGGTCCATAATCCCCGTTGTTGAGCCTCTAATAATCTTTCGGCCATATCTCGCAATGCCCAGGGGTTTTTCTCCTGAATAAATTGTTGTACCTTGTCGTCAAATAAATAAGCTTCGGCTACTCCCTGATAGATAAAATCCTCCACTAGATGAGTAGTGGCAGAATAGGCAAAAATATAATCTACGGTCGCAGCCATCTCGAAAGCGCCTTTATAGCCGTGTCGCATCACTCCCGCTATCCATTTGGGGTTCACTACTCGCGAACGATATACCCGGCGAATTTCTTCCTCTAAGGTTCTGATGCGGGGATTTTCTGGACGGGAATGATCACCAAAATAGGTGACGGGATTTTTGCCGGTTAATGCCCGAACACTGGCAGTTAAGCCGCCTTGAAATTGATAGTAGTCATCGGAGTCGAAAATATCGTGTTCCCGATTGTCCTGATTATGCAGCACTATCTCTAATTCTTGTAGTCTATTTCTCAATACTTCCGGTAAAGAATGGGCAGTTCCTTGACTATCATAGGCATAACAACTCCAGTTAATATAAGCATTAGCTAAGTCTTGATCATTTTGCCAGTTTTGTGACTCGATTAACCCCTGTAAACCGGCCCCGTAAGCACCGGGTTTGCAGCCAAAGATTCTGGCAGTAGCTCTCAGTTTCGCCTCTTTTTCTCCTAAGCCCTGACTTAGCCAAAACTCCCTCTCTGTCTTCACTTTCGCCGCTAAAGGATTAATTTTTTCTTCTTCCTCTTGACAAGCTACCGCATTTATGCCAGAATTAAGAAGATGTAGTATGCTGGGGAAACTGTCCCTAAAAAAGCCCGATACCCGAACGGTCACATCAATGCGAGGACGGCCTAAGCTAGACGGGGTAAGGATTTCAAACCCGACCACCCGACGGAAAAAACCATCCCAAAGGGGACGAATTCCCAGTAAAGCCATGGCTTCGGCCACATCTTCGCCACTATTTCTCATCGTCGAAGTTCCCCAGATAGAAATCGCCAAAGTGCGGGGATATTCGCCATTTTCTTGGGTATAACGTTCAATTAGTGCCTCTGCGGCCTTTCTTCCCACTTCCCACGCAGTTTCTGTGGGGATTGCGCGGGTATCGACAGAATAGAAATTTCTGCCGGTGGGGAGAACATCGGGACGGCCGCGGGTGGGAGCGCCGGAAGCACCACTGGGGACGTATTGGCCAGCGAGACCTTTTAAGAGATAGGTAAGTTCATCGGGGGTTTGTTTTAAAGCAGGAATTAACTGATTTTCTAGCCAAACCAATTCTTTTGCCGTATTTTCGCCTAGAGGTTCAATTTTCTGGCTAATTAAATCCTGAGCGAGACTTTCCAGATAGGTAGTAGTATCGTTATATTCCGTCAGGGGGTCGCAGTCGAGGTGGAGGTCAAGGGCGATCGAACGGGTTAAACCGGGGCGGTCGGGACTAGGAGAACGAGCGATCGATTGGATTAAATCAATTAACTGCTGACCCTGGGGACATTGACCGAAGATATGTAAACCGTCGCGGATTTGTGCTTCCTTGAGTTCACAGAGATAACCATCCACGAGGGTAAGAAATTGACCAAAGGAAGCGCTGGTCGCAACGCGCTCGCTACGCGAGATCGTGCCTAGCTCTCGATCGAGATTAGTTTTCGCCACCAGATCACTAATCCGCTCGCGAATCAGAGCTAAACGAGAAGGATCAAGAGATTCTGCTTGATAATATTCATCGATGAGAGACTCTAACTTTTCCCAATCCCCATACAATTCCGCTCGCGTCATCGGGGGAGTGAGATGGTCGATGATAACAGCTTGGGAACGTCTTTTAGCGCTGGAACCTTCTCCGGGGTCATTGACAATAAACGGATAAAAATTCGGCAGCGACGAGAAAGCAATTTCGGGATAACAATGGGGAGAAAGAGCGAGACTTTTCCCGGGCAGCCATTCTAAATTGCCGTGTTTACCGAGATTAATTACAGCAGTGACTTGGAATTCCTGTCGTAACCAATGGTAAAAAGCGAGATAGCTGTGGGTAGGTTCGAGGTCGGGGGAATGATAATTAAGAGTCGGGTCGAGGTCGTAACCGCGAGAAGGTTGAATACCGATAAAGACATTACCTAACTGGATGCCGGGGATAGGAAAATCCCTGTCTGGATGTCCCCAACGGTCAAGCATAGCGCTTTGATTATCGGGGGGAAGGGAGGAGAAATAATCTAGATATGCTGACCGGGAGAGAGATTGATAGATAGGTTTTAATTCCCTTGTCTCCAGGTCATTAGTGATACCGGAAATAAGCAATCGCATTAATTCATCGCTATGGTCGGGTAGGTCGGTGAGGGTATAACCTTGGGTTTGTAATGCGCGAAGAATTTCCAGACCACTAGCGGGAGTATCTAAACCAACTCCGTTAGCGATACGACCATCCTTATTGGGATAGTTGGGGAAAATGAGAGCAATTTTTTTCTGGGAGTTGGGAAGGGAGGAGAGTTGACAATAGTTTGCGGTTAAATCAGCGACAAAATCAACCCGGTGGGGGAGGGGTTGATAGATAACTATTTCCGTTTCTAGTTTCGGATGTCGGGTGAGGACAGATTTAAAGGAAATAGCGCGGGTGATAATTTTGCCATCCATTTCCGGTAAAGCGATATTGATGGCCACATCCCGGGGGGAAAGACCTTGATAACCCTGTTGATAAGCTTCTAAACTGCTGCTGCTGAGGACAACTTGGAAGATGGGTTTATTGAGGGACTGCCAGAAGTGATGATTTTGTTTGTCTTCTGGTCGTTGGATAGAGAAGCTAGTGGTATCGAGAATTAGGTCTGGGGGATGGTGGGAAAAGAGGGTTAATAGTTCCTCTTGCACTTCAATTTCCCGGACAGAGGAGAGAAAGATAGGGACAGTTTCAATATTTCTTTGGGTGAAAGCGGTGATTAAAGCATCGATAGCTTTGGTATTACCCGCGAGATAATGGGAACGATAGAAAAGTATCCAAGTCCGTGCTTGGGGTTGGGATAGGGTTATCTGGGAATAGATTCCCAACCTAGGGACAACCCTAGGAGGAGAGGGAGGATAGTCGAGATGGAGACAGGTATGCGCGATAAATTTACAAGCATTAATCCAGTTATCTATCCCTGCTTCCGTGAAATAGCACCATAACTGATTAACAGTAGTCAGGGAAGCAGTGGAATGACTCATCAACTCTAAATCCGGTTTATCCTCTCCCGGGAGGACAAATAAAGTCGCACCGGTTTCCTCGACAATTTCCTTAACTACTTCCAATCCGTAGGACCAACTCCCCCGTCCTCCCAATAAGCGAAGAATAATCACTCTTGCTTGGGATAGTACCTTGTCCCCATAGTTATCGATACTGTATTGCTGCTGTAACTGCGATAAATTCAGGGCGCGAATTGCGGGAAAATTATCGGGTAGATGGTCGATAGCTGCCGCTAGAGTTTGAATATCGGTATCAGCCATGGTGAGGAGAACAATCGGGGCCGGATTTTGGTCGATAATAATCACCCCTTCGGTATCTGCTGTCCAACCACCCGCTTGGGGAGCAATTCGGTGCATAAGTTTTGAGAGTCAGGTTAAATAATGATTAGGTTTTGAGAATCAGGGTCTCGATCGAGGGATCATTCTTAGGTAGATAGAGATGATTATATCTGTCTGCGGCAATTTTCAAGAATAGGGATTAGGGAATAGTCGGGGATAGGGATTAAGAAAAATCTTCACTAAAACCCACACCCCAGTCCCCCATCACCTTACTGATGACTGGGGTGTGGGGTGTGGGGTGTGGGAAGTGGGAAGTGGGAAGTGGGGAAGTGGGGGAATTTCAACTAAAACCCTAAAACCCTAAAACCCTATCACCCTATCTCCTGCCTCGCAGCCTCGGAGTCTCCTGCCTTCTGATAACTGATAACTGATAACTGATAACTGATAACTGATAACTGATAACTGATAACTGATAACTGATAACCGATAACTGATAACTGATAAATGAATGCTTCTCCTGCTTATGTTTGCGGTCAAGTGTTGTCATCTACTCACCTCGAACAAATTCGTTCTTGGTGGGGACAGTTGGCAATACAGGTGACAGCACCGAGGATTAGTCTAAGTGAAAGAGACATTCCCCCACAGACAGGAGAAATCTATCAACTCTTGCTTTCCACTGACCTACAAGCTTTATTGTTAGCCAGTCCCCAAGGGCATAATTTCCAGTACGAAGTCCGCATTAGTTTTGAAGCGAACACGATTAAAAATTTTCTGCAAGGACTGGCTGTCAAGTCTCTCCACAACCCAAAAATTCAGCAGGGTTATCAAATTTTAAATCTGCCTCTATCCATTAATGTCAGCAGTTTTCAAAATAAAATTTTAGTCAAAATTCTCTCGATAATTTCTTCTCCGTCTGCTGATAGAGATTGTTCCCGCATTTTCTCCGTTTGTCAACCGGTAGAAGCTGCCCTATCCCAACAAATCCAACAGGAAAGATTATTAAACCAAGTCATCACCCAAATGCGTCAGAGTCTGGAGTTACCGGTGATTCTGGAAACCGTAGTCAGGGAAGCGCGGGAGTTTCTGCAAGTGGACCGATTGTTAATTTATCAATTTTTCCCCAGTACCAGTGAGGTAAAGGGAAAAATAACTTCCGAGTCGCGCATTTCTGACCAGATAAATTCGGTGTTAAATTTAACCCCCGAAGACGATTGTTTTTCCTATATTCCCCAATACAAAGAAAAGTACCGTCAAGGATTAATTCTGGCCGTGGATGATGTGGATGCTAACTATTCTTCTTCCTTCTGTTTGTCCGAATTTTTGCGACAACAGCAAGTGCAATCAAAATTAATCGCCCCGATTGTGGTACAAGAAGAATTGTGGGGTTTATTAATTGCCCATCAATGTCAAGAAAAACGCCAATGGTTGCCGCAAGAAAAGAAATTTTTAGGTCAGATTGGTGAACATCTCGCCATTGCTATCTATCAAGCGCAATTATATTCTCAAGTACAGGAACAAAAAGATATTTTTGAACGCCGGGTAATAGAAAGAACCCAAGAATTACAAGATACTTTAATGGCCGCAGAAGCCGCTAACCTCTGCAAAAGTGAATTTTTAAATAATATTAGTCATGAGTTATTAACTCCCCTAACTTGTATTATCGGTTTGTCCAGTACCCTGCAAAAATCCTCGGCAGCCAATAATTTTTTACCCCCCGACAAACAAAAACACTATCTAAAAGTTATTCAGGATAACGGCAATAAACTATTAGAATTAATCAATGACTTGCTTAATTTCTCGCAAGTTTCGGCGGGGAAAGCTGTTTTAGATATTAAACAATTTTCGCTAAAATATCTCTGTAACCATGTTTTAGAAATTATTAAAACAGAGGCAGAAACTAAAGAAATTAATCTGATTTTAGAAATGAGAATCACCGAAGAAGAGCATTATTTTTACGCCGATTATGATCGAGTTCAGCAGATACTTTTATACTTGTTAAAAAATGCCCTGAAATTTACCCCCGAACAAGGTGATATCACCCTGAGACTGTGGAAAGAAGGCAGTCAGGTCATTTTTCAGGTAGAGGACACGGGCATCGGCATTCCCGCTCAAAAAATACCGCTTCTGTTTGAAAAATTTACCCAATTGGATGGCTCCCGCAAACGTCGTTATGGTGGTGTGGGATTAGGATTGGCTTTAACTAAACAATTAGTGGAACTCCATCGCGGCACGATCGAGGTAGAATCTTGCTTAGATAAAGGTTCCATCTTTACCGTCCGTTTACCTCAACAAAAGCCACCCATATCCCAGCTTCAACCCTCGGAGAATAATCCCCATTTTAATCACCACCATCCCACTATAGTTTTGATTGAAAGTGACGAAGAAATCGCCAATCTTATTTGTGAGTTATTGATGGTGGCACATTATCAAGTTATTTGGTTAATCGATAGTGTCTCCGCTATCAAAAAAATTGAGATCGTGCAGCCCGGTATTATAATTGTCGATCGGAAAATGCCCGATATATATCATCTGTGTCATCTTTTAAAAAAATCTAGCCAAACTCAAGCCAGTAAAGTGCTAATCTTGAATGATACCCCTGAAATCAGCGTTAATTTTCTCGGTCGTCATGGCATTGACGACTATCTCCTCAAACCGATTCAACCCTCCCTATTGTTGGAAAAAATCCGCTATCTAACCGCTTTATAAGTGGGGTTTGCGGCAAAAAGTTTTTCGTGGGGGTAGGGTGTAGGGTGTGGGGTGTGGGGTGTAGGGTTTTACCCATTTTCATCTGGTCAATTTTTTCCTTTTTCCTCAGAAAATAGAGCTTGAAAACTAACTATCAAATAGCTAATTTTCAAGCTCTTAATTGTAGGAATCCTAGGCTAAATTAGGATTCACTCTCGATATAGATAAATAACAAACCCATAACCACAGCTGGCATTAACCAACAGACGATCGGGATTAAAATCCAAGGCAGATAAGAAGCTGCGTAGTCACCAGTCATGTCAAATGCTCCTAGTAAAAAAATAAGGAAATGTTGACATCCTCGCCGCCGTAAAACGGACGGCGATTCCTCACCACGCCACTTTTTTAGGGTGGTCGCTGAACGGGGTTGACGCTTCACCGAAAAACGCTTAATTGCTTAAGTCTGACACTTTCTCCACGTCCGTTTTGAGTG
>NZ_JADBTZ010000053.1:0-20823 GCF_020245885.1 Microcystis sp. M165S2
TCAAGACCTAATATCTTACAAGTGAGACTTTCTGACGAAGAACTAGAAAAACTAAAACGGTATGCTCAACAAAAACAAATTTCTGCTGCCGAAGTTGTCAGGGATTGGATTAAAAAGTTAAAGTAATCAAGCCGCCCTCCGCGACCCTAAAGGGCGGGGTTTTCAACCCAAATTTTCGATAAATCGGCCTCTTCTAGGTTAGCTCCCCGCATCGCGGCAGCTGCGAAAACTCCTCCGCGCAAATCCTGATGGGAAAAATCCCGATCTTGCAGCTGGGCAAAACTATAGTTAATCGTTTTATCTTGGGCCAAAGCCACCGGACGGGCCGCAAAAAGTAGCCAAAGAATCGCCAGTAAAATAATTAAAACCAGACTGAAAAAATTTTTCAACATTGTTACTGTTGAGCGTTGAAAAACTGGGCCGCATCATCACCCACCCGAACAGTTAGGTCTGAGTCTAAAGCACCAGTGGAGGATGATTCTACTTTACCGATTCCCAATTGATTTTTCAAGAGGTTAGCGGACTGAACATCACCTTTTTGAGCAATAATTGCCGTGGTTTCTAGCTTTTGGGAGGAGTCATCGCTAATATAAACATTTGTATAGCCCTGTTTGGCCAGATAATCACGAGTACGACGGGCTAAACCTTTGGTATGGGTGGCATTTTGAATGGCAATCCGCAGACTATAAACGGAGGTTTCTCTCCCAGAATAGTTATCGGTAAAATTATTAGCCACAATGGTTCTAATTTCGCGACGGTTCAAAATCCAATAACTGCGACCATCGTATTCCTCGAGGCTATTAAACCGGCCGGGGAGTAGGATCATTCTTAAGTCATCCCGTTTAATTTCCCGGCCAAAATTAGCGATAGCCAGCATTTCCTCGACGGTTAAATTCGTATCGATATATTGTTGTAAAACCTGTACTGCTTTCGGGAGACTGGGGAGAATTGTCGGACTAAAAATCTTTTGTTGTAGTGCTTTTAATAAAATTTGTTGTCTTTGTACGCGACCGATATCGCCGTATTGCGGGTTACGAAAACGGGCAAATTGTTCGGCTTGGTCGCCGTTGAGATTTTGCCAACCCTCTTGTAAATCAATTTCTAATTTTTGGGTGACATCTTTATGATACATTCGTTCGGGTACATAAACCTCTACACCCCCGACTAAATCGACTAATTCCTTAAAGGCATCGGTAGTCACCCGCACATAGCGATCAACGGCGACATCCCCTAAAGAATTACCGACCACTTCCGCCGCTAGAGTAGGTCCGCCGTGAACATTGGCATCGTTGATTTTAGTGAAACCGTGGCCGGGGATTCTGACGCGGCTATCGCGAGGGATAGACAACATTCTCACGGTTTTATCCGTAGGATCGAAGCGGACTAGGAGCATGGTATCGCTGCGACCTTTAAATACATCGTCGCTGTTTTTGGCATCTAAAACTCGATCGATGCCCATAACTAAAATATTAACAGGACGAGAAAGCTGCTGGTTAATTAAGCTATTCCAAGCTTGAGCCTCAAGGATGTCTGTTTGGTTGGGAAAAGTCGTTTTTTGGAAGATAGCGCCAATTGGTGCGGGTAAGGGACTAATTAAAGCGACGGCAGCCCCAACAGTGGCGGAAACTAGGGCGGTAAAACTGAGGGTTATTCCCCAAAATAAGCCCTTTTGCAGGGGAGATGCTTTTTTTAAACCGGACATGACTGAACTGACCACCGTGACGGTATTTTCTGAGTTTTGGCTGTATTCCTGCTTTTCAAACCGCCCCGAAACATTGGCCATGGACTAACCTCAACATCTGATTAAAAGCTTACTTTAGGATGTGACTGCTGATCCATAGAATCTATCTCTAGCGCAAAAGTTCCAGATCTTGGTCACTCCCCTCTCGCCGGCTATTGTAACATATTGTTAAGGAACTGGCTATAGAACCTATTTGGTATCTCTCTTGTGACGCTTCACGGGTAAGAATTACAGGTATTTTGGCTAATTCGCTCTAATCCATACTGGGTAATGATTTTGGGAAAGATACCAAATGGACTCTATAGTCCCTATCGGATTTACCCTCATACAGTTCAGCGAAACCTCGAAATTTTTTCTCAAAAAAGCTTGACAAAATCCCAAGACTTGACATATACTTTCTAGTATAATGGGAATCCGTGCCTGCCTGCGAACAGCTATTTTTTTAAAGAAAAAAAGGAGTCAGGGAAAATCAAGACTCCTTAACTGAAGACAGTTTATTTATGGAATTGGTGGAGTAGGTTGCGAAATTCCGGAAAACTAATCTGATTATCGCGACCGGTATCGGCCTGCTTTGACATAGCTTCGATTTCCTTGTCTGTCACCCCCGGTTTGATCGCCTCAATACAAGCTTTCAAATCCTCAAGGCTAATTTGTCCCGAACCATCACTATCAAATAGACAGAATCTTGCCAATAAAATTCTTTCCTGTTGATCACGATCGCTCTCACTACTAAAAGATAGACGATCAAAGACCTGAAAAGCGCGGGCGATATTCTGCCATAATTGATGGGCCAGAGGACGATGGAGAATGGTTTCCTCCTCCTGACTGGTAATTCTGTACTGGCGACGCAAAGACTCGACAGTTTCCGTTTCTGCGGCCGGCAATTCCGTCAACAAATGCTCGATCGCCTCCCTGGAACCCTTACCGGTCAACACTTCCAGTAATTCCGATCCCACCTTGTGATCGGGGTCTTTTTTCCATGTCACCAACAAACTTTCTAACAAAGCATCGCGATAGCTCTGCAAACGCAACCAATCCTCGCGACTATACTGCTTTTCTGGATCGAGAAGTTCGGCCGATTCCACACCCAACCCTGTTAAAATTGCCTGATGTTCGGCCTCGGTAATCGTCAACTCTAAGCGCATTTGTTCTAGGATTTCGAGGCTGTGGCCGAAGTCAGTATATCCCTGCTCCAAAGCCTCTTTTAACACGGCTTTATAGGCTTTTAAACCCTTCTGGTGGGTGAAATCCGGCAGTATCTTGGCCAACACATAGACTTCATCCGCGTGCAAAGCATCCAGCGATCGCCGATCGAGATATTTAGCCGTATCGAGATCGAGTTTACCTAACTGTTTACGCAATCTTCCCGCTAGTCCTTCCCGTTGGTAAAGACCCGGATTTCTTGTCCAAGTGCGATGTAACCATAAACTACTCAAAACCGCCGGTAAAATACTAGCGAAATAATGCCAAATTTCCGGCAAAAGATTAATCCAAGGACGACCAGCGAAAATAAAGAAGAAATTGAAAATCAGAAAAGTTCCGACAGCAAAGACTCGATGACGGATAATTTCGGTCGGTAAGGGTGACTTTTGGCGGATTCTATAGACTTTGTAGGCATTTTCAACTTTTTTACCGAGAAAGTAACCCAAAAAAGTGCAGATTGCCAAAGTCAAAGGGACAGCTACCAACTTCGGAATCGCAATTGCCTGACCTGCAAGGTAAAAACCCGGTTGAAAGAGGGATTCTAGTTGATTTTCATCGTGCGCCCAAGCTCCAGAGAAATAATAGTCCCAATTGCCAGAATAGAGATAATAATAGATAGAATAGCCAAAAACTAAGCCAAAATAACCGTAATAAAGCCATTGGCGCTCTCTCTTAGTAATCCCATCCCAATAGGATCTTTCCGCATCGATATCGATACAGGGACTCTGACAGGCAACACAGGCACTTTGTTCGCTACCATCTTCCCGGACAATACGACACATAGATTGAGTAATCCCACCGCGACTGTCTTCGTGAGCGGTACTATTCAGTAAACCCCTCGGTTCACCGTAAATCCTTTCAACTGGACTCATGGGACAGAAATAGTTACACCAAGATTTGCCCCCATACCAATAACCAACAAAGATCGCCACTAGAATAGTAAAGATTAAAAAGCTGCCTAAGACTAAGCGATCGGAATTATCAAAGAGAATCCGTCCGCATAAACCCAAAAATAACAGACTTAATTGTAGATAGAGATAATTCCGAGCTAACCAAGAGTTTTTCGGCACTTTATAGATTTCATAGCGGACTTTTCCCGATTTATCGGTCTGTTTTTTCTGACGCTGTTTACCCAAAGCGCGCGGTATTTGAGAAAGAAAGGATAAAGGACAGATACGCCGCCAGAGTTCGTGACCGAAAACTAATAAGATAAAAATGCTACTAGGAACCACTATTCCCCAAAAAATCGGCGCACCTAACTGATAGGAGGATTGGGGTAGGCAAACTCCCTGGACTTTAGTACACACATCGGGATCAACTCTCAGGGGACTAGCAAGATTATTGGGATCGGTTAATTGTGCCGAAATCGGGTCAAAAAACAGAGAAAATATCAGAATTAACCAAGCGATGGTAACAACCCATCGCAGATAGTGCATCGAACGTTCGGGAATTTGTGCAAACATGGATCTGGTAGTGACGTTGAAGATACTTTTAAGCGAGATTAGGGGTTCAATCCTCGAATTCTCAAGCTTTTACTTTAATAGCGGCGAAAAACTCTACTTTTTGACAGACTACATCACCGTTTTCTACCCCCGAGGAAATTCCCCTTCAGGCAGCAGGATGCGGCCTTGACAAATTAACAGTGATCCGGTAGGTGTGGGAAAATTGTCTTAAAATATTATCTACGCTGCTACTATCACTAAACTAGAACATTAAAGAGCGTATTGGCTTAATCCTTATAAAAAGTTAAAATTCTATGGCTGAAAGCTTGAACCATAAATCCGAAAAACCTTCTCCTCCTCCCGTCCCCCAAGAAAACCCTTGGCTAGAAGCAGTCAAAACCATTGTCACGGCTGGAATTTTGGCTTTTGGCATCCGCACTTTTGTGGCTGAGGCCCGTTATATTCCCTCTTCTTCCATGGAACCCACTCTCCAGATTAACGATCGCCTAATTATCGAGAAAGTTAGCTATCATTTTCAGAAGCCAGAACGGGGTGATATAGTGGTTTTTAGTCCGACAGCCGCTCTGAAAGCCCAAAATTTTCAGGATGCTTTTATTAAACGGGTGATTGGACTGCCGGGGGATAAGGTGCAAGTCAAAAACGGTCTAGTTTACGTCAATGGTAAAGCTTTAGCGGAAAAGTATATTGCCGAAGAACCTAATTATACTTTCGGACCAGTGACAGTTCCCCCCGATCAATATCTGGTTTTGGGCGATAATCGCAATAATAGTTATGATTCCCACGCTTGGGGCTTTGTTCCCCGGGAAAACTTAATCGGTCGCGCCGTGGTGCGTTTTTGGCCCTTCGATCGTCTGGGAGGACTTGACAACCCCGACGCTGCCACAAAATAGCATTAATGTCAAGAAAATAAATATAAAAATTCCCCCTAGTTTTAGGGGGACTTCGAGCATCTATTTGAACATATTACTCACGGAATTGTCCTCATGGATGCGCCATATTGCCTCACCCAGAATCGGGGCAACCGGCAAGACTTTCAGTTGCGGGAAAAGATGTTCTTGGGGGACGGGAATCGTGTTAGTAACGATCACTTCCTCGACTATACCACTGGATAAACGCTCGATCGCCGGACCAGAAAAAACCGGATGGGTGGCACAAGCATAAACCTGTCGCGCCCCCTTGGCTTTCAGTAACTGCGCCCCTTGAGCGATCGTACCAGCCGTATCGATCATATCATCGACTAAAACCGCCGTTTTATCCTTAACATCGCCGATCAAGTTCATCACTTCCGCCACATTATGGGTTTGCCGGCGTTTATCAATAATTGCTAGGGGAGCATCACTGAGTTTTTTGGCAAAAGCCCGCGCCCTGGCCACCCCACCCACATCGGGAGAAACCACGACGATATCGGGTAATTGTTTACTGAGAAGATAGTCCACCACCACTGGGGAACCGTAAACGTGATCGAAGGGAATATCGAAATAACCTTGAATTTGGGCTGAATGCAAATCCATGGCCAACACGCGACTTGCCCCCGCTTCCGTGATCAGATTAGCCACCAGTTTAGCGGCGATCGATTCCCGTCCGGCGGTTTTGCGATCGGCGCGAGCATAACCATAATAGGGAATTACGGCGGTAATTTGTCGGGCAGAAGCACGACGACAGGCATCAATCATGATCAACAATTCCATCAAATGATCGTTGACGGGATTGCAACAGGGTTGAATTAAATAGACATCACAGCCGCGGATCGATTCTTGAATCTGGATGTACAATTCACCATCGGCGAAACGTTTACGAATCATCGGACCCACATCCATGCCCAGATAACGGGCCACCTCTTGGGCAAGAGATACATTAGCGGATCCCGAAAAGAGACGGAGACGATTGCTGTCCGACGCGGCGGGAAACATCGGATGTCGCATCAAAGTAGCAGAATAGCTCACAGCAGATTCTTTACCCTCAAACTCAAGGCACTTTTTTCTATCATCTCAGTTTTGTTGAAAATCTGAGTGGATTTCTTTGTTAGATCTCGATCATAACCAATTGAGATCATCAACGTTTGGCTAACTTTTTCACCGGTAATTTACGCAGACGGATCGATTTCGGGGTAATTTCTACCAACTCATCCGGTCCGATGTATTCGAGGGCGCGTTCGAGACTCATATCCACGGGGGATTGTAACTGAACCAATTCATCCCCGGTGGCGGAACGATGGTTAGTTAACTGTTTAGTTTTGCAGATATTGATCTCCACGTCTTGGGGCCGGTTGCTTTCGCCGATAATCATGTTTTTATACACTTTTGTCCCCGGAGTAATAAAGAATACTCCCCGGTCCTCGGCGTTTTTGAGGGCGTAGAAAGTGGCGACTCCTTCCTCAAAGGCAGTAATCACGCCATTGTAACGGGTGGCTAATTCCCCGGAGAAAGGACGATATTCCAGAAAACTATGGTTCATAATCCCTTCACCGCGACTCAGACGGATAAATTCGCCCCGGAAACCGATTAAACCCCGGGCCGGAATCACGAATTCCAATTGAGTACGGCCATTGCTGCCCGTCTGCATATCCTGCATTTCCCCTTTCCGTTGGCCGAGACGTTCGATACTCGAACCCACCGCTTCTTCGGGTACATCTAAAACGAGGTATTCGTAGGGTTCGCAGGGTTGACCGTTAATTTCGCGGTAGATGACTTGCGGCTGCGATACTTGGAATTCGTAGCCTTCCCGACGCATGGTTTCAATGAGAATGCCTAAATGCAGTTCTCCCCGTCCCGAAACCAGGAATTTCTCGGCAGAATCACTTTCTTCCACCCGCAGAGCGACGTTAGTTTCTAATTCTCGCATTAGACGATCGCGAATTTGCCGCGAGGTGACAAAAGTGCCTTCCTGACCGGCAAAAGGAGAATCGTTCACCGAGAAGGTCATTTGTAGGGTCGGTTCATCGACTTTAATTAGGGGTAAAGCTTGCGGGTCATCGGCTAAAGTTACCGTTTCCCCGATGTTAGCGTCGGCAAAACCAGCCACAGCAACGATATTACCGGCGCTGGCTTCGTTTAGTTCCACCCGTTTGAGACCCTCAAAACCAAGAAGTTTTGTTATTTTACCCTTGACAATCGCGCCCGTATCCTTTACTAAAGCGGCCTGTTGACCGGCTTTAATTACGCCGTTGTGGATGCGGCCGATAACGATGCGTCCTAAGTATTCTGAGTAATCGAGGGTGGTTACTTGCAGCTGTAGGGGTTTGTTAACGTCCCCAGCCGGTGGTGGAACGTGGTGTAAAATCGCCTCAAAGAGGGGCTGCATATCTTTGTCTTCCTCTTCGAGACTTTCTTTGGCGAATCCTTGCATCCCCGAAGCGAACAGAGTAGTAAAATCACATTGGTCGTCATCGGCACCCAGTTCCACAAACAGATCGAAAACTTTGTCCACGGCTAGGTTAGGATCGACGTTAGGGCGATCGATTTTATTGACCACGACAATCGGTCTTAATCCCTTTTCTAGGGCTTTTTTCAGCACAAAACGGGTTTGGGGCATCGGCCCCTCGTTAGCATCGACAATCAGGATACAACCATCTACCATACCTAAAACCCGTTCCACTTCGCCACCAAAGTCGGCGTGACCGGGAGTATCGACGATGTTAATCAGGGTGTCTTGGTAACGAACGGCGGTGTTTTTGGCCAAGATGGTGATACCGCGTTCTCTTTCGAGGTCATTGGAATCCATGACGCAGGTGGGTACATCTTCCCCTTCTCGAAAGATTCCCGACTGTTTGAGGAGTGCATCGACGAGGGTGGTTTTCCCGTGGTCAACGTGAGCAATGATAGCAACGTTACGGATAGGCAGAGACATAAAATATTGAAGTAGTTTTAGGTTTATTTTTACAAGTAAACATTTCTTAATAATTCTAGCTTAGACTGACCAGCACCGTTAGCAAATCTTTATTTTTCCTTGGTTTCCCATCAGCAAGCTCTACTGCTTACTGTTGACAGACACAACAACAGGCCTCCCAAACCCTAAGCAAGCAACCCACCCTCGGAGGAGTCCAGACGATAGAAAAGACGACTGGAGGCGGGGGGTAGGGGTAAATTGAAGCTAGAGTGAAAATCCTCTTGCACTTTGTAGGTTAAGCGGGGGGAAACTTGGCGAACAATTTGCGTCAACAGTTTATCACCGGTTTTTTGGAGAATGGAACGGGGAATTTTATAAACAAACTTGGGAAACTTAACCATAACATCCATCTGTAGTTCCCAGGTGACTTGGGTGATAACCGCCGGAATATCCCGTCCCCGTTGCCGAAAAATTGCCTGAATTTCCCGACTAGGAGAAGATAGCGGCATTTCCTCTAGTTTCATAATTGCCTGATAATCCACTAGATAGCCCAAAAACGGTTGATCGGGAATGGGGACACTGCGAGTATGATAGACTCCATTGACGGGAGGATCAAGAACTACCGCAATCTTCGGCTCTAGTTCATAGCCAAAAGCTCCATATTTACCGATGGTGATAATATAACCATTGTCACCGAAGGGCAGAGTTTTCATCGGTTCGGCACAACGACAAAACCAACCTTCGTGAGCGCGGAGATAATCGGCAACCTTGTCCTGATTGCTATACATATCCATGCACCCGGCAAAATGGGTTTGAAAACCGAGAAATTGATTGTCTTCTTTGACTTCTACAGATTCGAGAGCTAGGGAGTTAATGGGGGGATGCTGCATGACTTAAAACCTGGAAAATGATAGTGCTAGAAACAGTTGGGGATTAACTGCCAAAGGATCAGGGAAATTTGTAGAATTGAGATTAGTGTAACGTATTGTTAAAAACCATGAGGTCAAGAAGCGATGAAAGCATTTGTAGCAGGAGCTACGGGGGAAACAGGACGGAGAATAGTTGCCCAATTAGTCGAACGTCAGATTCCCGTACGCGCTTTGGTGAGAAACCCAGAGAAAGCGGCAGAAATTTTGCCCGCAGGGGTGGAAATCGTCGTCGGAGATGTCCAACAGGCCGATAAGTTAGAGGCACTAATCGCTGATTGTAGCGTTTTACTATGCGCCACGGGAGCCAGACCGAGTTTTAATCCCACGGAACCTTTGTTAGTAGATTACTTGGGAACTAAAAATCTCATCGATGCCGCAAAAAAGAAAGGAATCGAGCATTTTGTTCTTGTTACTTCCCTCTGTGTATCCAACTTTTTCCACCCCCTCAATCTATTTTGGTTAATTTTATTCTGGAAAAAACAAGCGGAAGCCTATTTAATCAATAGTGGCTTAACCTATACGATTGTGCGCCCCGGCGGCCTTAAAAATGAGGATAATCTTAATGCAATTAAAATGTCATCCGCCGATACCCTTTCTGAGGGCAATATTCCCCGCACGAAAGTGGCTTCCGTTTGCGTAGAATCCCTATTTTATCCCGCCGCAAAAAACAAAATTATCGAAATTATTGCTCCCTCAGATGCTCCCAATCTCGATTGGACCCAATTGTTTCAAAGTGTCACCTAAACAGTAATCAGTGATCAGTAATCAGTGATCAGTAATCAGTAATCAGTAATCAGGGATAAAGATGAAGATAAATCAATAAATAATTAATTAAGTAGGTGGGTGGAATTAAATATAAGATGAACGTAGGTTGGGTTGAAGGATGAAACCCAACCCCCGCATGGGTTACGAAGTGCGCTAACCCATCCTACAAATAATTGTGCCTCCCTAATTAATTAACTTAGGCTCTCCTAGACAGCTTATAGCAAATTAGTAGTTTAAATGAGCCTAAACCCTTAAATAGCCTGGAATCCAACAAAGCAAAAAGCTTTTTTTATTAAAATTGCTTTTTTTAATTCTGGTGAGCCTTACTTGGCAAGGCTTGTGTCGGTTATTTTCTGCTAATATATCATAACTACTCTAGAAGAGTTTTAACTTAAAACTTACATCTGATAACTGGTAACTGATAACTGATAACTGATAACTGGTAACTGATAACTGATAATCCGTTAACCTCTTAACCAGTCAAATAATTGACCGAGGGTGATTTGAAAATTACTCGCAAAAGCGGGGACGGGTAAAAGAGCATTTTCTGATTCAAAAATAGCGATGGTTTTATCACTAAAATAAACAAAGATAATTTCTTCTTCAGGGTCGATTAACCAACCCATTTGAGTGCCGTGATCTAGACAATAAAGGATATTTTTAACAACTTTAGTCTGATTTTGGTCAGGAGAGAGAATTTCAATCAGCCAGTCAGGAGCGATCGCAAAAGTATTTAATACTTTTCCCTCGGCATCGCGGGGAATATTTTCCCAGAGAAAAACTGAAACATCAGGAACTAGAGAACGACTGCCAAAAGTACAACGCAATTCAGGATAGGCACGGGCAATTTGTTGGGGTTTTAGACTGGCGTTAATAGCCGGAACTAAATCACCTTGAATAGTGCTATGTTTACCTTGAGGCATGGGTTTAGGAATAATTTGACCATCAATAAATTCCTGGGAGGGTTTAGTTTCTGGTAATTGCAGAAATTCCCTTAGTGTCAGGGAATTATTAACAGTTACAACCATAAAATTTTTTTGTTGATCGTTATGATCGTTAATTTTATCGCAATTTCTCCAAGCAGAGAAGATCAAAAACAGTTATATAAAAATGTCCGTCATATCGCCGGGACAGGGTTGGGTTTGGTGGTAGTACAAAAATGCGTGGAACTACACGGAGACTCGATCGAAATTGCTATTATCCCTAGTAATGGAACCACTGTCACGATTTTATTACCGAAAGTGGCCTGAAAATAAAATCATTATATGCTAAAAGTTTTGAACGATATGGCGGAATTTTTCAAGCGTTGTCGCGGCCCAAATCGGCTTAAGCAATTAGCGCTGCTTTTTCTCCTGTGTCTAGCTTTCGTTGTCTGTAGTCCTAAAACGGCCTCAACTACGCCGGACAATTACATGACACTAACCCCCACAGCATTGACCAATAAGCTAGGCAATCCACTTTACCAACTCAGCCTTTACGGTAACGGGCAGTTAATCGCCGCTTACATGACCGTCGCCGGACGGGCGCATACTCAAAATTATAATCGCCATCAAGCCGGGACAGAAGCACCCTTGCCAGACGGGAAATATCGGGTAGCCAGAGAGCCTGTTCCAGGAACAATTCCAGAAGCAGGAGATCGTTTCCTCCCCATACAGCCTTTGTTTCGGACTCGTCGTTCAGCTTTGGGCATTCACTACGATCCGTCCTTTGAAAAACCCAATGGCGAAGACGGCACATCAGGGTGTATCGCCCTCACCAACCGAGCGGATCTCGACCAGGTGTTGAATTACGTTCGTACCTATCGACCTCAATATCTCGAAGTTAACATTCAGTAATTCACTCACTTACATTCTATGTAATCATCTTTTGAAAGCTCACCAGGCTGGGGACAAAACTGATTGATATCGACAGCATAACCCCCTCTAAGGTTCTGACTAGCCTCCTCTTTATTAGCGTAATTAATCACGGCTGTAAAATAAGAATCTCCGCGCTTAAAAATTGTTAAATTGTGCTGTTGTTTTTGAAAGGGATTTTTTTTGAGCTTTTCTAGATCGGATTTAGCATCCTTGATCGTACTAAATTTATTAGTTATAATTGCTCCAGTTCTACCCGGTATAATTTCTCCTCTCCTACAGTCATAATAACTTACACCTTTTAATACTGCTTTATTTTTATTTTCATTCCAGTCGGGACGACACCACTCTTGAAGATTAACGACAAAAGAGCCTCGAGAATATGTATTCTCGATTATTGATAGAGATTCCTTAGCATCTGATCGACTGGGAAATACAATAACACTGACATACCAGTTTCTACGTTTAAATAACTTGGCTTGGTTTTGATATTGAGACAATCTTCCCGCAAGTTGATCTGTTTCCCATTTTGCTTGTTGAATGTCTCTATCTGAACTATAAACAACCCCAAAGAAAGAATCATTAGATTTATTTTGAGAAGATGCTAAGTCAGCAAAACTTATACTTAACGTTAAAATAGTCAGGATAAAACGGTAGTAATATTGCATAGCTTTTAGCCTTTTTCGTCTTCGGATAATGGTCGTTTACAATCTTCCCCAGATTTAATGGGCAGCATTTTTGAGTCATTGTTGTTATTTTTTAATAGTTGCAATAATGACAATTTTGAAGATTTGTCTTTGTTATTTTGTTGAACTTGAGGTTCTTGTCCTTCAAGATAACACGCATTATTTAAATCAGTCTGTGGCGAAATTGTTATATCTTTAATATCAGTCTTGATGAGTTTTACACTTTCCATTTTAGCACCAGTCAAATCAACAGTTGTCAGAGTAGCATTACTCAAATCTGATCCCGTTAGGTCTGAATATGTTAAGTATACCTTCTCTAAATTAGCATTTGTCATATCAGCACCTCTGATTATTACTCCCTGTATAGTATCTTTGTCAATTAGTTGCCCATTCATGTCAAGGTTATCTATTTTTATTTTTTTGAGATTAGCGTTTTTTAAGTCAATTACTGGTTTGGGATCTTTATCTTTGATGTTCGCAGTTATTAATTTTGAATCAGCTAGATAAGTGATGACCTTACCCTTACGTTTTCCATCTAATTGATCTAAAACAGCGAAGGTTAACGCTTCGGCGATAGGGATAAACTCTGGTAACAATGGCGCTCCATCTGGATTTGGTTGAGAATCTTTTGATTTTGTTGTCTCTACTGATTTTTTTGTCTCTACAATTTTTGGTTGAGAATCTTTTGATTTTTTTGTCTCTACAATTAAAGTTTGCATTTTGGAAAAATAATCTTTTAAAAGTTCTTGCTGTTCTCCATCCTTAGCTATAGTTTCAGAAACAGAATTTAAATAGACAGCACCAAAAGCTAATATCAAAGGGACAATCAATAATTGTAACCAATCCCAGAAACTTTTTTTCTGGAAGCCAGACCACTTAAAGTTTGATATCCAGGTTGATATGATGATTACAGGCAGCGAGATTAACGCCCCTGAAAGCAACCATTTTATCCAGGGTTGATCACTTCCAGATTCACCGCTTATCAAAGCAATGGCAAAGACTATCCAAAAAATAAATATACCCAAGAATATATATACCCAATTTTTTCCTTTCTCGAAGAAATCTCTAATTATATTATGTTTAAGTTGCGGTGATTGCTGCTTCAGATAGCTGGCAAAATCTATATCAATTGGTTCTCTATCTTTGTCTGTTCCAGCTTCGTCATCAGTGAATATCAGAAAAGCCAGAGCTTTGCCATTTATTTTTTTTTTCGATGAATTTTCTGGCAAATCATTCAACCATCTTAAGGAATACTTTAGTCGTTCAATAATCTCATCACTTTCGAAGGGCGAATAAATCCCAGGAACTCCTCTGATATCAAGATTGCGATGTTCGATAATATCATGTTCGATAATATCATGTCGTTTTAGTATTTGCAGTTCCTTAGCTTCTATCGTTCCTATGTTAAAGAAGTGTGTATTTGATAAGCCGATTCCGTAATGCCAAAGTTCCTTCTCTTGTTCCCACCATTTGACAAGCTTGCCATAGTATTCACTATCTGGATTAACGGTTTCTTCAATGCGTATAATTAATCGTGCGATTTCTGAAGCTGTCATAAATATCCTTAGTGGTGCAGAAAACCCATGAAAGACTGGCTGTACAAGGAGTCCGAATTAGATAGCGGGTTGGCAGGAGGAAAAACTTTATGAGATGCTTAAGTTCCGCAACTAAAAGACATCGCTAGGTCAGCCTTTATCTTTGTATCTTAAACTATTTGAACAACTAAGTCAATCAGGGTAAGCGCTTCTTAACAATCCTTGACAAAATGAACTTTATGTGGGTTGCTTATCCCATTTTTCTTTATTTGTGGCCGGCATCCTACACGCTTTTCCCTTTCTGGGAGAGGGGTTGGTTATGAGGGTAATTAACCATCTCTGCCATTACTTTAGAAAAATGGTATTATTGCCTTTTGTCAACGGGGAAGTCCAGATATTCAGCCAACCCTCAATACATCGGAGCGAGAATTATTCTCAATGAGAGGAAAACTTCCAAAGAAGAAATCAGGAAAGACCTCCCACACGGGCATATTCTAAAATTGACTGGCTGAGAGCATCGCGATCATCGCCGGTGAGGTAATAACTCCGGCCGCCGATATCATTGAGAAATCGCAGTAGGGCAAGACAAGCAGACTCTAGATCCGCCCGGTGTCGGGCAGCCGCTAAAGCTTGTTCCGAGGTGGCATAAACTAGGCGATTGCTAATTCCTTCTCTGCCATCCACTCGCCAACATTGAAAAGAATAACCCTGCATTTCTAGGATCAATTCAATCTGCCAGCCGTGATAGTCAAATCGCGTGTAAATCATGTCAAGCTGCCCCGTTTAGGAGAGGAGAGTCACAGGTTTGACCGATCTGATTGTCTTAGAAGCTCTGCACCTGTCTAACTCTCTAATTTAACGGGTGATTATGGAAACCCTCTGCAAACTTCGTGCAGATTTCGTGCAGAAATGATTTTGTCCACTGTCTAAAGGCAGATATTACCTTAAACGATAACCGAGACCGTGAACGGTTTCAATAAAGTCTTCCGGCGCTCCCAGGGATTTTAGCTTGTGACGAAGACCGCGAATATGGGAAGTAACGGTTTCCTCGGCCGGAGAATCGTCCAAAGACCAAACTCGCTCAATAATACCCGATCGACTTAAGACCCGGCGTCCATGGGTAACAAGTAATTCTAAGAGAGCGAATTCCTTGGGGGTGAGGGAAAGAAGTTGACCGTTATAGCTGGCCTCGTGGGTGCTGGGATTTAACTGCAAACCCCCCCAAGATAATAAAACACTGCTGGTGCTGCTACCACGTCGGATCAAGGCCCGAATCCGCGCCATTAATTCCCCCAAATCGAAGGGTTTAGTGACATAATCATCGGCCCCTGCGTCTAATCCGTCAATTTTATCGATTACCGTATCCCTTGCGGTCAATAATAGGACGGGAACGGTGGCATTAGCAAAGACGGGATGATGGGATTCCGCTCGTCGCAGACGTTGACAGAGCAAAGTTCCGCTTAATTTTGGCAGGGTGACATCGAGAACTAAAAGGTCATATTTGCCTAATTCTAGCCAATTCCAGCCTTCTTCTCCGTCTCTAGCCACATCGACAACGTATTGTCGCTCGCTCAAGGCCTCTCGCAAAATCTCGGCTAGTTGCATATCATCTTCTACTACTAAAATTCGCATGGTCTAGACATAGAGTAAGCTGGAAATAGCGTCGGTTTGCTGCTGATGAATTGGCTCAAACAAGGAAAATGGATCGCGGGAGGTTTCGGGCTAACTGTTTTACTGATGGGAACTATTAGCCTAGTTTCCTATCGCAATACCCTCGCCCTGCGTCAGCGCGCTGCCGAGGTGGAAGTTACCTACGAGATCATCGATAATCTCAGTAATCTTTACGCTAACATGGCCGTGGCCGAATCGGGAAGAAGGGGTTATATTAAAACTGGCAGCCCCAGTGAATTGGGCCGTCATCGTCGGGCGATCGCTTTGATGCAATCTAACTGGCAACTCTTGGCCAAACAACTAGAAAACGGCACAGATTTCGAGCGGGAAATGGTGGCTCAGATCGGGGATTTAATGTATCGGCGAATTGCTTTATTTAATCAATCGATCGCCACCTATAAACCCGATCAGTCCGATGATATTTCTCAAGATGCAATCACGGTTAAAAGTGTCGAGTTCCGGGATAAGTTTCAAAATCTTCTTACCTATTTACAAGCTAGTCAGAAAAGGAATTTAAGAATTAGCATCGCTAGTTCTAGGGATAGTATACGCGAAAATTCTCTGTTGGTTTTACTGGGAACTTTTATCAGTTTTGTGATTATTTGCGGAGTTTATATTTTAGTTTTTTGGCAAGAGAAACGGCGACAGAAAAGTGAGAAAATCCACCAGTTATTACTACAAGAAAAAGAACTTTCCGATCTAAAAATACAGCTTTTTTCCATGATATCTCATGAGTTTAGAACCCCTTTAACCGTTATTTTTTCTGCCTCGCAGTTATTAGAAAATGGCTTAAAAGATGCCGATCAGTCGAGCAGAAAAAACCTATATAGAATCCAGTCTTCTGTCAAGCTAATGAATCAATTCTTAACAGATATTTTGATTTTAACAAGGGCAGAATCTGGGAATCTCAGTTGTCAACTAGAGCCGCTCGATATTGAAGCTTTTTGTTTAAATTTAGTCGAGGATTTTCAATTTATCAATAAAAATAATACCCCGATTAAATTTGTCAGTCAGGGATTGATGATTCGTCCTTATCTAGATGAGAAACTGCTCTACTCGATTTTAAGTAATTTACTCTTAAATGCGATTAAATATTCCCCCACGGGAGCAGGGATTAGTTTGATTTTGGGGAAAGATAGCGATCGCATTGTTTTTCAAGTCCGGGATCATGGTATCGGCATTGCCGAGGAAGATAGAGGTAAGATCTATGAACCCTTTTATCGGGGTCAGAATGTGGAAAATATTATCGGCACGGGATTGGGGTTAGCAGTGGTTAAAAAATGCGTCGAACTCCACCGCGGCGAAATCGCCCTAGATAGCCAAGTGGATAAGGGAACAAGCTTTACCGTCAAACTGCCCATTTCACCCTAGTTCCAGCTTGAGCAGCCCAAAGATTACAAAATGTAACTTTCTTTCTTTCGAAACAGGACGAAAGCAACGAAGAATTTTTATCTTCTAGATTAATCGATCGCAAAGTCCAATCTCGATCGACCCTGAAACCGTCACCAGTGCCTGATCGCAGCTGGAATTAGTCCCGAATCAACTCACTCCGGGTTGATGGCATCGAAATTTTAGGCAAAAATAGGGCTTTTACAGCCCAAAAAGCCTATATTTTGACTATTTACCTCCGGTTGACCCCTGACTAAAGGAAAGATTTTTGATTTTTGCAGCCGGTTGACTCTCATGAAGAACTGGTAACAGTTTCCTGATAGGATAAGGTGACTTGGGATTAACTTATGGTATCGAAAAATATGTCTCTAAAACCTTACATTTCTCGCTTATTAGCTTTGGTTCTCGTCCTTGTCATCGGATTGATGGGTTGTTCTAGTAGTTCGGGGTTAACAGGCAATTATGGACAGGATACCCTGACGGTGATTGAAACTTTAACCACAACCCTTGATTTAGTCAAAGATGACCCGAATAAAGCGGCAGTTGAGTCGCAAGCAAAGGAACAAATCAACAATTACATCTCCCTCTACCGACGAGATAAAAAATCCGGGGGTTTGCGTTCTTTCACTACTATGCAAACAGCCTTAAACTCTCTAGCTGGTTATTATACCGCCTACGGTTCCCGTCCCATCCCCGACAAACTCAAACAACGTTTAAAACAAGAATTTAAACAGGTACAATTCTCTCTCCAGAAAGGAATTTAGATACAGTGATCAGTGATCAGTTATCAGTGATCAGTGATCAGTGATCAGTTATCAGTGATCAGTTATCAGTGCAACTCGACCTAATATTATAAGCTGTACTGAATTTAAACTGCGTCTTGGAAATTTTAGTACAAATGCTCGAACTTCCTCTCCCTACTCCCAACTCCGGCACTCCAGTGCAGTCTTAACGAGTAATTTAGATAGTCAACAGCTGGGTGGGATTGTTAAGTGACTGGTATTAAGTGCGAGTAACAGTGCTGTCTTTTCCCTGATTACTGATTACTGATTACTGTTCACTGAAATGACTCTGGCAAAATCGGGCCAAATCCGGTTAGACTAGAAATACAAAGCGTATTATAAAAAACTACAAAATTGATTGAAGACGAAACCCTAGAATTATTGGAATGGCCGCGGCTATGTCAACACCTAGCTACTTTTGCAGCGACTAAACTCGGTGCGATCGCAATTCGTCAATTGCCGTTACCAGAAAGCAAAGAGGAAAGTTTAAACCTACTCTGCCAAACCAAAGAAGTTTATAGCTTAGAACAAAAATTAGATAGTCGTCTTTCCTTTGATGGGATTACCGACATCGGAGATGCCCTAGAAAGGGCGCATCTGGGGGGGTTATTATCGGGACAGGAACTTTTAAATATTGCCACGACTTTAGCGGGAGTGCGACGTTTACGGCGTTTAATTGACGAACAGGAAGATATACCAGTTTTAAAAGAGTTAGTAGCGGAAATTCGCACCTATCCAGAGATAGAACAGGAAATACACCGTTGTATCGATGAAGATGGCCGGATATCCGATCGCGCTAGTCCCCAATTACGGGAAATTCGGGGACAAATGAAGGTGATTAAAGAGCGAATTTACCGAAAATTACAGGATATCATCCAAAAACAGGGCGGTGCCATCCAAGAAGCGGTCATTACCCAAAGAAGCGACCGCTGGGTGATTCCCGTCAAAGCAGCGCAAAAAGAGCAAATACCCGGGATAATTCACGATACTTCCAGCACAGGGGCGACTTTTTACATTGAACCTCACTCTATCGTTGACCAAGGCAATCAACTGCGGCAATATCGTCGTCAGGAACAAATCGAAGAAGAAAAAATCCTCCGGCAGTTAAGTAATACGATCGCCGAAGCTTTTGAGGATTTAGAATATTTACTAGCGATCGCTACTAGGCTCGATCTGGCCACCGCTAGGGCCCGTTACAGTTTATGGTTAGAGGGTAATCCCCCCCGCTTTATCGATAGTCCAGAAACGATTACTTTGCGGAATTTGCGTCATCCTTTGCTCTGGTGGCAAAAACACCACGAACAGGGGGGGGAGGTCGTACCAATAAATGTGCAGATTACCCCAGAAATTCGCGTTGTTGCCATCACCGGACCAAATACCGGCGGAAAAACCGTTACTTTAAAAACCCTCGGATTAGCGGCTTTAATGGCGAAAGCGGGCTTGTTTATTCCGGCCCGGGAACCGGTAGAGATACCCTGGTTTGATCGCGTTTTAGCCGATATCGGGGATGAACAGTCTTTGCAACAGAGTTTATCGACTTTTTCGGGTCACATTCGCCGGATTGTTCGCATTTTAGCGGCTTTAAATTCTCGTTCCTTGGTTTTACTCGATGAGGTGGGAGCAGGTACGGATCCGGCCGAAGGGAGTCCTTTAGCGATCGCTATTTTACAATACCTCGCCGATCATAGTTTACTAACGGTGGCTACCACTCACTACGGGGAATTAAAAGCGTTAAAGTATCGAGATTCTCGCTTTGAAAATGCCTCGGTAGAGTTTGATGATCGCACTCTTTCCCCCACTTATCGACTATTATGGGGCATTCCGGGGCGTTCTAATGCTTTAACTATTGCCCAGCGTTTGGGATTAAGTCCCGAAATTGTGGCCGAAGCGAGAAATCATCTGGGGGGGTTATCGGAGGAGATAAATCAAGTAATTGCGGGTTTGGAAGCGCAAAGACGGGAACAGGAGTCAAAAGCTAAAGAGGCAAGTCAATTGCTCCAACAAACGGAGAAATTTTATACAGAGGTGTCCACGCGGGCCAATTCTCTACAGGAGAGAGAGCGAGAATTAAAGCGTTATCAGGATCAGGAGCTACAAAAGGCTTTATTATCGGCAAAAGCAGAGATTAATGACGTTATTCGCCGATTGCAATCAGGAACAAAAACTGGTAAGGATGCCCAAAAAGCCACCGAGGAATTAACTGCGATCGCAGAAAGGGTATTACCAAAAACGGAAAAAACTAAGGTTAATTATCGTCCGCAAGTGGGGGAAAGGGTACGCTTGCCCAATTTGGGACAAACTGCCGAAGTTTTAGCAATTTCACCGGAATCAGAGGAGATTTCCCTGCGTTTCGGTATGATGAAGATGACCCTACCCTTAGATCAGATCGAGTCTTTGGATGGTCAAAAAGTGGAAACTGCGCCAAAACCTGTCAAAAATGTGCCACAAACTCCCACAAAACCCCAGGAGACTCCTTTAATTCGTACTGCTAATAATACCGTCGATATTCGCGGTTCAAGGGTGGCAGAGTCAGAAACGGATATCGAACAGGCGATCGTCCGTGCCACCCCCTCGGGTATATTATGGATTATTCACGGTAAAGGTACGGGGAAATTGCGTCAAGGTGTTCACGATTTTTTATCCCGTCATCCCCAGATAAAACGCTTTCAATTAGCACCCCAAAATGAGGGCGGTTCGGGGGTAACTATCGCTTATTTAACTTAGGATTTGCCGAATAGGTTTTTTGTCGGGTTAGAAGTCAGGAGTCAGTATTCAGGAGACAGGAGTCGGTCGTCGGTCGTCAGGAGATTATTTTTATTTATTCTTCCCATCCCCCCACTTCCCTAGGGCTGTTTCATTCTCCCATCAGAATATCAAAAGTAAAAGCGATCACTGTCAGGTAAAATGAAAAGTGACCGCCAACTTTTAAAATATATGTTGAGCTTAATAGAAAAACTGAAACAAGTCAAGGACTTTCGGAA
>NZ_JADBTZ010000054.1:0-19073 GCF_020245885.1 Microcystis sp. M165S2
GGCGTTGCTGATTTGAGATATGAATCTTCTTTTGTGGGATTTTTAAAACCTAGACCCAAACTAACTTTTGGATGGGTGCAAGGTTGTCATTCATACCTTGATTCAGCAACGCCGGCTTTTACCGAAGCCCGCTCGAAACGAAAGAGAATTTTCGGGGGAAACCCGATGCCATCCTGGGAATGGCGACGACGGAATCGGTAGTTTTTTATCTGTAGAGATAGAGAAATTCCGAGAGGTAAATTATGAACAGAGATATTATTACTGGAATGGACGGCGAGATTTATGCCAGACGCGATCTGAGTCGAGAATGGGGCGGGGCGATCGATCTGGGAACGGCGAGGACAGGAAAAAGTTTCGGCGTTGACGGTCATTTAGGGGAAACTAATTGCCTCGGCGTTTGGGATAGTGTGGACAGACTCAGATTCAGGACTTCCCGTAACCTTCGTCTGGAACTCGCCACCGACCCCAGGGTGATCACCGAGTTAGTCCGATTCGATAGTAAGGGTGTCGCCACCGTTGTCGGTTCGGTTGAATACGGCGCTCGATTATCCTTGAATTTAACACCAGGTCGCTACGGCCTCAGTTTCTTTGTCGAGGGAGATTTGATCTCTTATCAGGTTAAGGCGAGTTTTAGCTAGGGAACAAACGATTTCTAGAATCTTAACCATTGAAGCTGTTCTAGCTTCAATGGCCATAACCCAAGAAATAACAAGTTGATAGCTGAATGCTGATCGCTGATCGCTGATGACTGATCGCTAACGACTGTTGACTGATGACTGATTACTAGAACTCTTGCAAATTAATTATATGTTATAATAGTCAGTTAACTAATTTTACCCCAAAAATTAGTTAGTTAGTACATTTGCTCTGAATGAAAACCTGAAGTTTTACTTTTAACTCAAAACTCTTTAGAGCTGCTTTAATTTGGTTATCAAAACCTCTTTATTTAAGCGGCACAAACTATCTCAATTTTTATAATTGAGAATAAATTATCCTTGACTTGATTAATGTTTGGCAACTTTTAAGAAGTTGCTATACCTATCCCTAATACTAAATCCGTTGAGTATAGGCTAGTTATGAGGAGAGGCACTCATGCAAGAGGCACTCATGCAAAGGGGAAAATAAATAATCAGTTTTTAATAACCAGATTTAGTATAACTCATAGTTATAAATAGCCGCCAACAGGTTAAATCTTAAACTATATATTCGACGACGATTCCGATATTTACAGGATAAGATTTTCAAGATTTTGAGTTTCCTATTTATAGGTTCAATGATAATCCTTTCTTTGTATAAAGCCTTGTTATACCCCTTCTCTAACTCTGTTAATTTTCTATTTTCTGGTTTCTTTTTCGGTGTATAACTATTACTATGGTATGCAGCTATTCCCTGATAACCACTGTCTTCTCTGCTAGTAGTTAGGGTTTGCGGCAAAAAGTTTTCCCTGGGGGCAGGGTGTGGGGTGTGGGGTGTAGGGTTTTACCGATTTTCAGGTGGTCAACTACCTAATTTTCAGGGACAAAGTACCTGAATTTTCCCCCCGATCACCCCTAGCTAAGGCACTTTTTGATGGGAAAAAAGTCTAAAAGTATTATCCAACAAGGTTTTTATATTTATTCAGCAAACCCTAGTTAAAGGATGAAAACGAACTCGACTTTTTTTAAATAAACTAAAATCATGACCTCTGCCTTTCCCACAACAGACACAGATAATTTCCCCAGTATTTTTATCAGCTACTAATTGGGATTTTAAAGTATGATAACCTCTTTTACCTGCAAAAAAATCTTTCTGTTTCTTTTGGGGGCGTTCAATGGGAGTTTCCGTTACATCCATTCCCGTTACGACCGGTATCTCTGCTTGATTTAGTAGAGCTTTTTTTCCTTTTAAACGGAAGTTTCCCGATTGTCAAAGCATTTTTTCCTTCTTATTTACAATCCGACCTATAGTTGATTCTGATAGTTGACCGCTTGTACCAATCTGAAAATATGTTCTACATTCTTGCCAATATTCTAACGTTACTAAAACTTGTTCTTCTATAGATAGTTTAGGTTTCGGTCCCCTTTTAGATGCTGAATTAGAGTCGGCTTCAACACTTTTTACTGATTCTACCATCTTTCTATATGTTTGTTTATACACACCGAAACGGCGTTTGAATTGTTCATCTGATAAGTTTTGATAATCCATATTTTTGCTAATAAACATAGCAAAAGTATAGATGATTTCCTGACCTAAGATCACATTTTATTCTTTTTTCCACTTCCATCTAAAAATTGAGAAAAAAGCCAAACCTTCCACTATACCATAAAAAAATTATGCAAGAGGTCTAATATGATTACCTTTGAAAACGCGCTGGAGTTGGTTAGTCAATTACCCAGGGAACAGCAAGAGATGTTAATCGAGATTGTTAAAAAGCGGTGTGTGGAGGTAAGAAGACAGGAGTTTTTGAGAGAATGTCAGGAGGGTTTGACAGAGTATCGGTCTGGTAATCTCCAACCGATGACAGTAGAAGATGCGATCGCGGATTTAGATCGTTATTTGGAGGATTCTGAAGACGATTTAAGCGATCGCTGAAAAAGTTTGTTAGACGCAATGCGCTGTTGCGGAAACAAGTCGATCAAACACTGAAGCTAATGCAAGAGGATATGTTTGCACCTAGTTTAATGGTTCATCGTCTCAGGGGAGAATATCAGGAATTGAGAGCTTGTTCCTGTGGTTATGATTGCCGCATCATTTTCTATTTGGAACGAGACGAGAAAACTCAAACAGATAGGATAGTTTTGATTAACATTGGAACTCATGATGAGGTGTATTAACTAATAACTGATAGCGGAAATAACTATGAATCCCAAATTTTACGCCTTACTTACCCTCTCCCTAGTGGCTACCGTCACCCTACCAGTTGTTAACGGGAAACTCTCCTCTCTCGTCCCTGCGGTAATAGCGCAAAATACGGATGCGAGGAAAGCCTAAAATTGTTAAGTGATGTGAGAAATTCAGGAAATTTTCTGCAATGCCCGACCTTTTTCTCTCCGTAAGCTACAGACGAAAAATGGCAACAGCAGCATCTATCAGTAATTTTTGATGAGCCTCAATTTCACTCTTTGTCCAAGCTGTCTTTGAGCCTATCTCTTGAGTTAACAAAACTGAAGATTTTTGATAGAGCGGTTTTTTATTAGAAAAATTTTCGTTGCCTCCAATACTATTTTGTGCAGTGTCTAAAATAGTAAGATTGCCAAGAGAATTTTTGAGTTGGTCAAGCTCATTATCTTGGTCAGATTCACTGACGTTACGAGGATATATATGTTCGATCGATGTGCCAGCAAAGTCATATAATCTGCTTTTGTCAAGACATACAGACTCACCACTTGCACCGTCTTTGTACCATTGATAGTAATACTCAATTGTCATTAAAAAATATTTTAGAGGCTTGTTGCTACCACCAGATTCTTGATATTCAAGGGTAACTAGGTTATCCCTGAATTTTTGATCTGATGCCTTTAATTCCATAAGTTTTTGTAGCTCATTTCTGAGATTATTAACATTATAATTATTGGGATTTTTGCGAATATTAAGAGCTTCTTGGGCGTAGATATTTTTAAGCGGTGTTATGTGTTGATTACATACTATTTTATACCGAAAGAATACCTTTTCTAAAATATTAACTATTTCTGAGAATGATTTTTGATTGAGTTCAGATGCTGCCAGTAATAAAGGAATTGATAAAGTATGTCCAAGTTCAACTATAAGAATGTTCAAACGAGTTTTATCCCAACTGGTTAGAGGTTGCCGAAGTTCATACAACCATTCTCCTTTTACCAGTTTTCTACACTTCAAAATGTCTTCGTGAGTCTTTTTTACTACTTGATAAATTTGTTCGGCATCATCTTCTGTAAAATTTTGTTGCTTATGTTGTGGGAAAAATTTATCAAGAAACATATCAAACACGGCATTCTGTTTTGGTCTATTACCTTGATAAGAATCATAAATCCAATTTAAATAATCAGTTGTGTCGGTTGGTGAATCGGACAGGATATTGTCCCATAATTTTTCTACAGAATCTTGGTTTCTGGAATAGCCTTCGAGAAGTTCCAATGTTTTAGCTCTTAATAAATCTCCATCTGTAAGATTGGTTCCTCGATCATTGATAACTTGAAAAAGTCTAAAAGCATCCTCTCTATTTTCAGTTACCATGTGCAAAATTGTAAAATCATTGTCTAATATATTTTGAATAATTTCGAGATTGTCTATCCTATCTTCTATCGTATCATTAACATTAATTATTCCTTGTATTTCCTTTAACAAAGTTTTAGGTGCATCTGAAATTTTACGGTGTGAATCTCTTGATACAGATGGATTCCTATCACCAATTAATTCTTGATAAAAAGGGTCATCAGCTTTTGAAAGTGTTAAAACTTCTACAGGGGTTACTTGTCTTTGAATCTCTTGCTCGAATTTAATAAATTTGTTTGACAAATCTTGAAGACGTTTTTTGATAATTGATACTAAATCAGTTTCCCCTGCTGACTGTTGAGCCTCTGATTGCAGGTTCCGATAAGTTTTAATCATACAAGCAACCAACAAAGCAAATGTAGCTATTCTTTGTTGTCCATCAATTATCTCGTATTTATGCTGATCAAATGCTCCAACAACAGGGTGTTTGACACTCAGAATGCCACCAAAAAAATGACTCATTGGCGAATTTTGCTTTCTTTTTTCAAAGCAATTAAGTAAATCCTTTATAAAATCTGAGACTGATTCTGATTCCCAAGCATAAGCTCTCTGATATTTAGGAATTAAAAACGTAGATTGACGTTTAAAAAGTGCACCGATCGAGGTGTATGTTGGTTCAATCTTCATAACTCATCTAAGCCTATAGAACGTTTCAGTACAGTATCTAGAACGGGAAAAGAACTAACTGAGCCTATTCAATGCTAACATACCCCAGCAGGCGAAGACAAGTCCTCTGAGGCAATTAATTCGATTATGATGGCTGAATTCTATCAAAATCTCCAGAAAGGAATGAGCAAAAGCGCATCGATGAGAGAGGCAAAATTAAGCCTGATCGAAAAGTATCCCCATCCTTATTTTTGGTCGCTATTTATTTTGATTGGGGATGCCAATTAAGCAGCCGATGATAACTCTTGATCGCTGATAATCAGGATTATTTCCTAACTTTTAACTCCCGACATCTGCCGCATTTCTAAATATACTAATAAAGCGTTAATATCGGCGGGATTGACTCCGCCAATTCGCGAGGCTTGGCCGATGGTGGCGGGTTTAATTTTTGTTAATTTTTCCCTAGATTCCATTGACAAAGTTTCGATTTTCATGTAGTCAATATCGGGGGATAAATGACGGTTACTGTGGCGACTAATTTGGTCAATTTGATTTTGTTGTCGTTTCAAATAACCGGAATATTTAATCTCAATTTCTACCCCTTCTCTTTCGGCTAAATTTAAATCGGGATTACCTAAACCATAGCGATCGAGATTGAGATAATGGAAGCTAGGACGACGCATTAAATCCGCTAAAGAGAGAGAACCTTTGATTTTTTGTTCCGTATCCTTAACGATGGCAATTGCCACCTCATCACGTTCTTTAATTCTCGTTTCGTGTAAGCGTTCTTTTTCAGCGATAATATTAGCTTGTTTAGTTTGGAATAATTGCCAACGTCGGTCATCAATTAAGCCAATTTCTCGCCCTAAAGGTGTTAATCTTTGATCAGCATTATCCGATCGCAATACTAACCGATATTCGGAACGACTGGTTAACATTCGATAGGGTTCCCGCAGATCCTTGGTACACAAATCATCGACCAAAGTTCCGAGATAACTTTCCTCCCGGGGAAAAACAATTAACTCTTTTCCTAAAGCAAACCGCGCCGCATTAATCCCCGCCACCAGTCCTTGGGCTGCCGCTTCTTCATAACCGGTTGTCCCATTAATTTGTCCCGCACAAAATAACCCCTCAATCTTCTTCGTCATCAGGGTTGGATAACACTGAGTTGCCGGTAAATAATCGTATTCCACTGCATAGGCAGCACGCAACATCACACAGTTTTCTAAACCGGGTAAAGTCCGCAGCATGGCTAATTGAACATTTTCCGGCAGTCCCGTAGAAAACCCTTGGATATAAAGTTCGGGAATATCGCGCCCTTCTGGTTCGATAAAAATTTGATGACTTTCTTTATCGGCAAAACGGACGATTTTATCCTCAATACTGGGACAATAACGCGGACCTTTGGAGTCAATAAAACCGCCATAAATGGGGGATAAATGTAAATTATCTCTGATTAATTGATGAGTTGCCGCCGTGGTGCGGGTGAGATGACAGTTCATTTGTTCTCGTTCGATCCAGACATCGGGATCAAAACTAAACCAACGTACCTCGTCATCGGGCGGTTGCGGTTCCATACGGGAGTAATCCACCGAACGCTTATCCACACGGGCAGGAGTGCCAGTTTTTAGGCGACCGGTCTCGAATCCGAGACGATTTAGGGTATCTGTTAAACCCACCGCCGCAAATTCGCCCGCGCGTCCGGCTGCCATAGACTTGCCGCCGATCCAGATTTTGCCGCCTAAAAAAGTGCCAGTGGTTAAAATGACGGCTTTAGCGGCGAAACAAGTGCCGAAATAGGTTTCTACCCCTAAAACTTGCTCATTTGCCCCTAAAATCAGGTCTGTGACCATGCCTTCCCGAATAACCAGATTTGCTTGGGTTTCGACGATACCTTTCATAATTGCCGCGTATTCCCGTTTATCGGTTTGGGCGCGTAGGGCCCAGACTGCCGGTCCGCGAGAGGCATTAAGAACCCGTTTTTGCAGATAGGTGCGGTCGGCCATTTTGCCAATTTCGCCGCCTAAAGCGTCCACTTCGTGGGTTAATTGGGATTTAGCCGGACCACCGACGGCGGGGTTACAGGGTTGCCAAGCGATTTTATCGAGATTAAGGGTGAGGAGAAGGGTACGACAACCGAGACGGGCGCAAGCTAGGGCCGCTTCACAGCCGGAATGGCCCGCCCCGACGACGATGACATCAAATTCATCTTGAAAGTCTGCGGCTGAGGAGAAAGTCATACTCGATCGAGGGGAAAATTAATTAATCAGGCTAATATTCTAGCAATTTTTCTGAGTTTTCCCTCAAATATAATACAAGAATACTAACTAGGTCATTGAGTAACATTAAAGCGATCGCATAAATCTAAAAACAATCTATATAATTCCTATTTAACCTTGCCTTTTCAGGGCATTACTGGCTAAGTATTATAGGTGCTTATGATATCTTCACGATCGTTTAAAGATTATAATCATGGATTTACTTGCCAATCCCGTTGCTTTGTCGCGGATACAATTCGCCCTTACCGCTATCTTCCACATGCTTTGGCCGGTGTTAACCACTGGTATGGGCATTTATCTAGTTATTGTCGAAGGATTATGGCTAAAAACCCGCAATCCTGACTACTATCATCACGCTCGCTTCTGGTCAAAACTCTACATTCTCAATTTCGGCATTGGAGTTGCTTCTGGTTTACCCATGGCTTTTCAGTTTGGCATGAATTGGGCGCCTTTTTCGGAAGCAGTGGGGGACTTTTTCGGAACTATCCTCGGTTTCGAGGGAACCATGGCCTTTATGCTAGAGGCTAGTTTTCTAGGAATTATGCTGTTTGGTTGGGGACGAGTTCCCCCGTTAATTCACTTCCTAGCGACAATTCTCGTCGCTTTCGGGGCTAATCTTTCCACTTTCTGGATTTTAACCGCTAATTCTTGGCTGCAAACCCCTGCTGGCGGCATTTTCGTGGATGGTAAATTTATCGTTCAAGATTACCTACAAGCGATTCTCAATCCCTTCATGGTTAATAGTTTCCTGCATATGTTTTTCGCTACTCTGGAAACTTCTCTTTTCGTCATTGGTGGCATTAGTGCTTGGTATTTGCTCAATAAACGTCACATTAGCTTTTTTAGTCGTTCTCTCAAAATTGTTCTTACTCTAGCGATTGTTATCGCTCCCTTGCAAATTTTTGTCGGTCATCTTAGTGCCGAACAAGTGTATCACTATCAACCGGCTAAATTAGCCGCCATGGAAGCGCAATGGGAAACCATTCCTGCGGGAGAAACTGCTGCTTGGAGTTTGGTCGCTTTACCCAAGGATAAAGCGGAGACAAATAACTGGGAAGTGAAGATACCTAATGCTTTGGGTTATCTTTTGGAGTTAAAACCCAAGTTATCGGAACCTGTTCTCGGCTTAAAAACGTGGAAATACGAAGATAGACCGCACATGGTGGGGCTAATCTATTATTCTTTCCGGATTATGGTCGCTATCGGTCTTTTTCTTGCGTCTTTAATGGCTGTAACTGTCGGGCAATGGCTGCGCGGTCAATTATCTAACGAAAAAATCGACAGTCAAAAATGGTTACTACGCGCTTGGGTTTTTGCTGCCCCCCTGGGTTATCTTGCGGTGGAAACCGGTTGGATTGTCCGTTGTGTCGGTCGTCAACCCTGGACAGTTTACAATCAAATCCGGACGGTGGATGCAGCTTCTCATCTACCTGCGGGCGAGATTTTAACCTCTTTAATCGGAATTACGGCGATTTATGTGGTTTTCTTGGTTTCTGCTCTCTATTTCGGCAGTCGTATTATCCGTCAGGGACCAAATCTTAACTTACCACTGCCGGGGACTCAAGAGGAAAAAGTGACCTCACCAGAACTAAATCCTCGTTCCCTAGAAGCGCAACAATAGGAGGAACTATGGAACCTTTACAGTATTTTCTGCCACAAATTTGGTTTTTGATTCTGGGATTATTTCTATTTCTCTACGTCCTTCTCGATGGTTTTGACTTGGGGGTGGGAATTCTTTCCCTGACTTCCTCCTCCGAGAAGCGTCGCAGTATTTTAATGACCAGCTTGGGCAATGTTTGGGATGCTAACGAAACTTGGATTGTCTTGATGGGGGGTTCCCTGTTTGGGGCGTTTCCCCTAGCTTACGGGACAATTTTAAACGCTTTATACCTGCCTGCTGTGATTATGGTGGTGGGGCTATTATTTCGGGCTGTTTCCTTCGAGTTTCGTGAACATTCTCGCCAGAAATTGTTCTGGAATTATGCCTTCGGACTCGGCAGTTTTTTGGCCGCTTTGGGGCAAGGATTCGCCCTCGGTGCGGTTTTTGAGGGCATTAAAGTGGATGAATTGGGTCATTTTGCCGGCGGCCCCTTTGATTGGTTAACATGGCGATCGATTCTAGTGTCTCTAACTTTAATCCAAGCTTATGTTTTAGTGGGTTCCACTTACCTAATTCTGAAAACTACGGGTAATTTACAGGAAGTTCACTATAAAACGGCAAAAATTGCCGCTATTACCACTTTTATCGGTGCTGTCTTTATCACCATCAGTACGCCGCTGCTTTCTGACCATATCCGTCAGCGTTTATTTGACCCTCGACTAATTTACATCTTTATCCTCATCCCGATTTTAGCTGTGCTGTTACTGGGTTTATTATTGCGGAGTTTGCAACTAAAGGAAGAAAACACCCCCATGGTCTGGACAGTATTGCTGTTTATGCTCTCTTTTCTCGGTTTGGGATTGTTGATTTTCCCCGATATTATTCCCCCGTCAGTGACAATTTATCAAGCGGCGGCCGCCCCTAGTTCTTTGGTGTTTATGCTGACTTTTGTGGGTTTTTTAATCCCAATTTTACTAGCCTATACAGTTTATAATTACATCGTTTTTCGGGGCAAAATTACTGCTGAATCCTACGGAGAATAGATGGCGTTGCCGATTTCAGACATGAATCTTCTTTGGTGGTATTTTTAAGGGGAAACTCTCTACCGCTGATGCTAAACTGAATTTATTCTAGGAGGTCTTTGGGTGTAATTAACTCGTAACGCTCGAAGGGTTGATGAATCCAAGGATTATCGGGGTAGTATTCCACATAATAGTCAGGTTTGATTCTTGATGCTGCTTTGTACCAGATCACTGCGGTTTTGATATTGGTAATCCCGTATTTTTCCTGTAAAAAAATCGAGGTTTTTTGGAGGGTGATTCCCGAATCGACTAAATCATCCACTAATAACAAGGGACTCTTTAATTTGGTTTCGATCATGGCTAAATTCGAGGAAATAGTTAATTCTCCCCGAATTTGATGATTTTGCCCCCCGTAGGAAGCAGCATAGAGAATGGCTAGGGGTTGACGAAAAAGACGACAGAGAATGTCACCGACGCGCAATCCTCCCTTAGCTAAACAGACAATCTGAGCAAATTGCCAACCAGAATGATCGATTTTTACTGCTAATTTTTCGATCAGACGATGGTATTCATCCCAAGAAACATAAACATCGGCCATATTTTCCATTCCCGATTGAGAATTACTTATTTTCGGCAGGTCGATCACTACTCCAGGCCCACCAAACTCGATCGCATTGACAATGATAGAATTCCTGCCATTTACGACGGGAATCTTCTCCTAAAACGGGAGCGCGGCGATTGATCCAAACGGCCTGAGCTTCTTTAGCTTTTGCCCCACAGTAAGGACAACAAAAATTGTAGGCGTGAACAGCATTCTCTGTCCAGTCAGGGGGAAAGGGACTAAAAGCATCCATAATCTCTGGGTTAAGGGGGTTAACAGTCAAAAAGGGTCTTGAATCGCTGGTGTTTAGGCTATAGTTCTCAATTTCTGCTTCGATAATTTTTACAGCGTTTCCCATAGAGATGAAGTGTAACCTAATTTGGTATTGATGACCGACTCCACCAGAGGAAAACTTTGTACCTCACCATTAAGATAAATGCTACAATAGGTTTTGACAAGCTGTAAATCTTCAAATATGGAAAGAAGTTATACAAAAGTTGCTTTTATAGATAGGAACATAAATTAAATATACCCTAATAAGGGTGAATAAGCCAGGCTTATAATTTTACCAAAACTAATGAAATAGCTTCTCAAACCACTCCCCAAAAATGATTATTTTACATAAGTACATTTACCTTGATGTGCTGCTGGGTAGGTTTTGTGCTGGCTAAAAGTATCGTTGGCATGAGACACCTAAGTGCGCTCGTGAAAATGCAAGGAATTAATGTCAATTATAATCGCCAAAGTTTAAATAAAATTTTGAAAAAAGGCACGTTAGAAACGCGCCTCAAAAATTATTAATTAAACTTCAGTTAAGAGATCTAAATTTAGACTATTAGCAGCCTAAACGACGTTTGTAGCCTTCAAAATCTTCACGCATTTTCTTATAGGCCAGATCTCGTTCTTGGGGCGACATATAAGCACGATCGCTTAGAGTGCTTGGCTGCGTCATATAAGCTAGAGTAGAAATGTCTCCTCAAAATTATTTTAAAAAGCTTCGTCTTAACGCCTTACATCAATCCATTACCCAAAACCCCGAACTAACGTTAATTTATCAAATTGCCGAAGAATTAGGTTTTTTTGAGCGAGGACATCTTGCCTCTGATTATAAACAACTGTTTGGTTATTTTCCCTCTGAAACTTTTAAAAATAGAACATAATGAGCCATCTTAATTGTCATTGTGAGCGGTAATAAATTCTAATCAGGACAAAAAATTGTGCGAAAACCGATATGATTGGTAGAAGTGTCGATATCTTCGGGATGGCGAGCGGCGGGACGGTAACGAGCGCAGTAGTTAGGGGCGCAGAGGAAAGAGCCTCCTTTGAGGACTTTACGGGGTTTTCGCATTGAGGGATGAAGTTTGAGGTTATAACTATCTTCTTCGGTTCCGCCTAGGGGATTTTTCGGGGTACAACAGGCTTTAGTCGGGTTTTTGGGATGTTGTTCCTGATACCAATCTTGTGTCCATTCCCAGACATTACCTATCATGTCATAAAGTCCATAACCATTGGGGGGATAGCTTTCTACTGCTTCTGGACCGGGTGCATGAGGTTTGAGATTTTGCCAAGGAAATTGTCCTTGCCAAGTATTAGCCATGACTTTACCATTAGGCATAAATTCATCACCCCAAGCAAATTCTGCCCCCTCTAAACCCCCTCGTGCAGCAAATTCCCATTGTGCTTCAGTTGGGAGTTCTTTTCCTGCCCATTTTGCATAGGCAAGGGCATCTTCATAGACAATATGTACTACAGGATGGTTTTCTCGATTTTTAATTGAACTTCCAGTACCTTCGGGATGTCGCCAATTTGCCCCCGGCATATATTGCCACCAGCAGACAGTACGAGGATCAACGGGACGATCTGGTTTCACAAAAACGGCAGATCCGGGAACTAATATTTCAGGATCAGCATTAGGATAATCTTCTGCTTTCGGTGGTTTTTCAGCAAAGGTAATATATCCTGTTTCTTTGACAAATTTTCTAAATTGTTTATTAGTGACCAAATATTTATCCATCCAAAAGCCGCTAACGGTTACGGTGTGGACGGGTCCTTCTTCAGGATATTTACGACTGTTTGACCCCATTTCAAATGTTCCCCCCGGAATCCAGATCAGATCTTTATGGGGAGGTTTACCTGGAGCAGATGAGGGGTTTTGAGATATTTGCATACTCAAGATATAGCCTTTATTTTATCAAGGGTTAGAGTGGGTAGGGGCAATGCAGAAATTACCCCTACAGCTTTGAAAGCAAATCGGGTCTATGCTACAGACTAAGCAGATTAGTCACGCCACAACATCCCTATTAATTCTGTCTCAGGATCGATCGCGCCCGCGCCCGCGTCATTTTTAATCGTGACAATGACTTTTTTCAGCTTCGCACCTTCAAACTCGAAAAACTCGAACTCATGTTCGTAGTCTGATGATACAGGCTGTCCGGGATCTCGACCAATATTAAATCCCGCCCCAAACTTACCCGGTTGAGTCAGGAATTGATCAGGATATTCTGGGAAAGCTTCCTCAATCGTGGTATTTCGCTTAATATCCTTGATATAGAGTTGTACCTCTCCTATGGTACTACCACCAAACTTGCTATCCGGTTGTTGATTGGGCTTCTTGTTAAATACAACTTTGAGTGTATTTTCCCCGTAGTCAAGATTAGAGAGTGGACAAGTGATCTTCTGTTGCTGTTGTCCTAACCAGTTATAGACATAACAGAGTTTGCCCTCGTAGATATAGAAACTATATCCACCAAAACTTCCTCCATGAGCTATCATTACCCCTTTAGGAGTCTCACCCGTGGAGAAATGAACAATGGCTTCGATTTCGTAAGAACGACCTCGGGTATTCGGAGCAACGGCTTCGGGAATTTCTGATCCCCCTGGATAATAGGTGTAACTGAAGGTAGCATCCTTTGGGTCATCTTGAGCAAATGCTGGGGGACGTAATTGGGGACGATCTCCACCCATAGCCGAGCGATCATCAATAGGCATACCTTTGTATAACCCTGCTTGCACGAACCACATATACTTCATCTGTTCGAGTTTATCGGCATATTTCGGGTCATTAGCTAAGTTACGAGATTGAGTCGGATCGGGAGTTAATTCCAATTTCAGATCCCCATCCATACAGTACAATTCCCAGATATCCTTCTCAAAATTACCCCAATTAGAAGGCGCAGGAGCATGGACAGTACAAACGTGCCAACCTTTATACCAGACTCCTCTTGTTCCTAGCATCGAATAGAACTGAGTTTCTCGCACTTTCTTGGGTTTTCCATTGGCATCCTTGGGTTTTTGCTGGTCAGAGAGTCTGTAAGCAAATTGATACTCAGGTTGAGCATATTCGGGAGCGAAAGTATAGGCGAAGCTAATTCCCTCAATGGGATTTTGGGTGTAACCTTTAACCACTTCTGGGGGTTCTACACCACACATTTCGTAAAGGGTAGGTACTAAGTCAACCGCGTGAATGTACTGTTTGCGAATCCCCGTATCTGCGATACCCGGTCCACACATCATAAAGGGAGTTGCAGCACCACCTTCATAACCTGACCAACGTTTCCAGTATTTGAAAGGCGTATCAAAGCCCCAAGCCCATCCTGTAGGATAGTGATTATAGGTTTTCAGTGTGCCTAAATCTTGGAGAAGGGCAAAGTTCTTGTCAAAATCATCGGGAATACCGTTAAAGAACAGGTTTTCATTCACTGAACCATTAGGCCCACCTTCTGCACTAGCACCATTATCAGCTACAGCAACAATGATGGTGTTATCCATTTGACCCGTTTCTTCGAGAAAATCGAGCAAACGACCAATTTGTTCATCGGTATAGGTGGAGAATGCCGCATAAATCTCGGCCATACGGATAAATAATGCCTTTTCTGCGGGACTTAATCCTTCCCAAGGTTTTACCCAATCAGTTTGAGGCCACGTCTTACCAGCAGGAACTCCTTGGATCTTAGTGTGGTCAGGGTTAGGTTCTCCAAGCTCACCTTCACCATGAGGATTAATCTCCGAGGGTGTTGTTACCTCATCCCCAAAGATGCCTAATTCTTTCATTTTGGCAAGGACTTCTGTGCGATAGACTTCATAGCCATCTTTAAAGATACTTGTCTCGACAAAGGATAAATCTTTTGGATTATCGGGATCTCCCAGGCTCGTGTTATAATCATAATCTAGGATCTTCTGAGGCCAGATTTGATGGGGTGCATGGTTGGCACCGGGACAGAAGTACATCAGCCAAGGTTTATCTGGAGCGATCGCCTTTTGATCTTGGATAAAGGCAACTGCCTTATCTACCAGGTCTTTCGATAGATGATAACCGTTCTCTGTATCCTCCATATTGGGACCATAAGGAGGTTCAATCAGATGGTTATCATAGACCAGATCTGGATACCATTGATCGGTTTCTCCGCCTAAAAAGCCATAATAGCGTTCAAAACCACGACCTAAAGGCCAATGCCGCTTCGTGGATGCCATATTTGCCTCTTCTTCTGGCACTAAGTGCCATTTACCAAGGGCGAAGGTACTCCAGCCACGCTCACTCAATACGGCTGGAATCATGGCATTTTCAAAGGGAATGCGACCATTATTACCAGGGAAACCCGCTGTCACCTCTTCGATACAAGACATCCCGTTACTGGTAGCATTGCGTCCATTTAATAGGGATGAACGAGTGGGAGAACAAAGAGCGGTAGTGTGAAAGTTGGTATAAATTAAGCCTTTTTTGGCAATACGAGCTAAATTGGGCATTTTAATTTTGCCACCAAACATTTCCCAGGCACCAAATCCCGTATCGTCAATGACTATGTAAAGAATATTCGGTGAATTTGCGGGTGCTTTCGGTTCGGCGTAGGGTTCCCAATCGGGTACGGAATCACGAATATCGAGGGCGATTGTCCCGTTGAATTGTTTAGCCATAGAGTCTCCGTAAATTGAGGCTTGTCACAGGTGTCTGATTCGCTCGTCTGAGAGCGGCCAATTCAAGTTTGAATCGTACCAGTACCTGACTGACTAGATGCAGAAACGTTGAATCCTGTCATAAAACTTTACCTTGACGGTTCTTCGTTACTTGTTATGGTTCGATAGGGGGGCATAAATCGACTAAATCTTTATCTGGCAAAAGATTTAATTGAACGGTGGCGGCGAATTCAGTGGCGGTGAAACAAAGCAGTTTATTGATGAGTGTGGGGTATGGCTATTTTTTATTTCATGAAAAAAATATCAAACAAAGACTATTTGGTTGTACTATTATACTGGCTGGTGTTTCTCTGTTAAGCATTCTTTAGTAAAATAAGAAAAGGCTCTTCTGGATCAAGGATGATAATCAAAAATTATGGCGAAAGGCTGGCTAAAAAGCGGCAGCGCATATTTTCAAAATCAGGAATCGCGCCTCTAGGAGGGTTAGTGATTCTCCTTCTCCGCTGCCCCACCAGAGTCCTTCCACAGAGTCAACGGTTAGATAATTACTGTGAAAATTATACAACCAATGGATTAACTGAGGGCATGAATACAAAAATAAAGCCTATTAAAAGAATAAGTTATGAATTAAAGCAATCTTGAACATTTTCGACTTAAGCTGTTTGCTGGCTTTAATTCATAACAAAAAGTAAAACACGAAAACCAGAAGACCCAAATCTGAATGGCTTATTAATAACTGGAAAAACTGACTCAATAGATAATCTACTTGTTTACTCTATCACTAAAAAAATATGGCTAAAGGGGATCAAATATACGCTTATCGGCAATTGCTCAATCTTCAGGGTGTTTATGCTCATCATGGCATCGATTGCGGTGATGGTAGCGTCATTCATTACCGAAAACCGAGCGAGATTGTTGAACGAACTTCCCTAGAAACCTTTGCTAGGGGCGGTAAAATCTATGTGGTGCGCCATGTAGAGGTGGGATTTTCCTTTATCCCCGATGTGGTGGTAGAAAGGGCGCTAAGTCGTCTGGGGGAGCAGAAATATAATCTTCTTTTTAACAACTGCGAACATTTTGCCACTTGGTGTAAGACTGGTATTAGCAAAAGTCAACAGATAGAAGAATTTATCCCGATTATTACCCATTTACAAGCGGTGGGACTCTACGAACCTCTGAAAAAATCCCTCATCGGAGCCGACCCCAACAATGCCCAAACCCTGTTAAAAGGGGCTTTAAGCAATCTTAAGGTCAGTTGGGATGAAATTCAACCCCAGTACAAAAAAGCCATTCAAGAAGCAGAAACATGGAATCGAGTAGCGATCGAAGCTTTAAGCAGAAATCGCGATGATTTAGCCCGGGAAGCCCTGAAACGCAAGGTAGAAGCCAAAAAACAGGCAAAACGCCATCAGGAACAATTGGATCAACTAGCGGCCATGACCGAAAATGTTCTTAAAAGCCTGGTGATTGCTAACGGTTAGTCTGGATGTCAGTAAACTGTTCAGTATCTAACCCTCTGCCAATTGCCTCGGTTGATTCCCATCCACATCAGGTAATTTTAGTTGCTCGCCATGGAAATCTGGATTATTTTACGTTTTTCAATCGCCGCTGCCATTATCGCTTTAGTTTGCTGGTCTTTAGCCAGTGCCGTGCGCGATAGTTGGCAAGTTGCCCGACGAATGCACTCCATCCCTTGCTCCCACTGCCGCTACTTTACCAACGATTATCGCCTCAAATGTAGTGTACAACCCAGGAGCGCCAACACCGAACAAGCGATCGACTGCGGCGATTATTTTCCCAGGGCCTAGTCAGCCATAATACCGAAAAGCTTTTCGAGATGGTGCGAAATTTGCTAGTCTAGGCTAAATAGGTCTGAAATAGTATAGAAACGTGGATACAATTATTGGTCGGGGCAAAACAGCCCGTAGAGCTTACGGTATCGATGAAATCGCACTTGTACCCGGAGTGCGAACCCTCGATCCTAGTTTAGCCGATACCCGTTGGTCTCTCGGCAATATCGAGCGGGAAATCCCGATTATCGCCAGCGCTATGGATGGGGTGGTGGATACTAAAATGGCTGTCCTTCTCTCCGAGTTGGGGGCGCTAGGGGTACTAAACCTCGAAGGAATTCAAACCCGTTACGAAGATCCTAACCCGATTCTCGATCGCATTGCGGCGGTTGGCAAATCAGAATTCGTCGGTTTAATGCAGGAACTCTACGCAGAACCGATTAAACCGCAACTAATCGAGCTTCGTATCCAAGAAATTCAAGAAAAAGGCGGTATTGCGGCAGTTAGCCTCACCCCTGCCGGTGCCGTCAAATACGGTGCTATTGTTGCCCAAGCAGCGGCCGATATTCTCTTTGTCCAAGCAACCGTTGTTTCCACTGCCCATTTATCCCCGGAAGCTATCACCCCCCTCGATTTAGTACAACTGTGCCAAGAAATGCCCATTCCCGTGGTTTTGGGCAACTGCGTCACCTACGAAGTCGCCCTTAACCTGATGAAAACCGGGGCAGCCGGGGTTTTGGTCGGTATCGGTCCCGGGGCTGCCTGTACTTCTCGCGGCGTTTTAGGAGTGGGAGTTCCCCAAGCCACTGCTGTGGCCGATTGTGCCGCCGCTAGGGACGATTTTTTCCAAGAAACTGGTAAATACGTCCCCGTTATTGCCGATGGCGGCATTATTACCGGCGGTGATATCTGCAAATGTATCGCCTGTGGCGCCGATGCGGTGATGATTGGTTCTCCCATTGCCCGGTCCGTGGAGGCCCCTGGCCGCGGTTTTCACTGGGGTATGGCCACACCTAGCCTAGTTCTACCCCGGGGGACCCGAATTAGCGTGGGCAGTACGGGAACTATTGCCGAAATCCTCGTTGGACCGGCAAAATTAGATGATGGTACTCATAACCTCTTGGGGGCGCTGAAAACCAGTATGGGAACTTTGGGTGCTAAGAACTTAAAGGAAATGCAACAGGTGGAAGTGGTGATTGCTCCCTCGCTGCTGACGGAGGGGAAAGTCTATCAAAAGGCCCAGCAGTTAGGTATGGGTAAATAAAAGTTATCAGTGAACAGTGATCGGTTATCTGCTTCTCGGGGCAGTTTTTGATTTTTGCCGGAGATGGATTTTCCCCTTGGGATTACCTAAAATGTCGGATGAATGCCCCCGCTACATTTTTCGACAAGATACTCAACAAAATTAGCGGGGGATGAAATCCGACCAGAATATCAACACCATCTGTGGGTAAACGGCGAACTCTGTTATACTTAACCTAGCCAAGGGTCGAGGATTGTTAGATGCTAGTCGTAGAAGCAAAGCTAAAAAACGGAACACCAGAGCAATATCAGAAACTCGATGAAGCTATCAGAACTTCTCAGTTTGTGCGTAATTCTTGTGTTCGTTATTGGCTAGAAAATAAAGGAACAACTCGCAATGACCTCCAAAAGCTTTGTGCGGTACTAGCTAAGAATAAAGAGACACCTTGGGTTAATAAATTAAACTCTCAAGCTCGTCAATCGGCTGCTGATAGAGCTTGGCAATCAATTAATCGGTTTGATCAGAATTGTCATGCTAAAATACCAGGGAAAAAAGGTTTTCCTCGGTTCAAAAAGCATAGCCGTTCGGTTGAATACAAACTAACAGGCTACCAACTATCTGATGATAGACGTAAAATCAGATTTACTGACGGTTTTAAAGCAGGAGAATTTGATTTATGGTGTAGTCAAAAAACCTTAGTTTATTATTCAGAACAACAGATTAAACGGGTAAGAGTTGTTAGACGTGCTGACGGTTATTATTGCCAGTTTTTGATTGACGTAGAACGGCAA
>NZ_JADBTZ010000055.1:0-16949 GCF_020245885.1 Microcystis sp. M165S2
GAGGATACCCCTTTTTGCCTGATACTTTACGTTTACAGTTGTCGTAAAAACGACTAATTGAACTCCAAGCACGTTCAGCACTTGCCTGTCTAGCAGTTGAATTAAGTTCATCGGCAAATTTAAAGTCCTGAGCTAATTCTGTAGAATATCGGTATAAATCGTTCTTACCCGTACCTTTTGTATCCATCCATAACCTTACACATTTGTTACGGATGAATTGAGCAGTACGAATAGCATCGTCTATGGCTTGATACTGTTGAGTTTTGGCTTTAACTTTAAACTCTAAGACAAACATTTTACGCAGGGGGTACTTAGATAAAATCAGTATAGCACAATAAAAGTTAAGTTAACAAGCTATAGTTTAAAAAGCCGTCCTTTTAGGACGGGGCTTTAACCCAAAATTTCGGTAATAATGCTGTCATCAATCTGCCACAAAGGATCTTTGCCCATGCCGCCAAATTTTGGCTGTAACTGCTCACTTTTCACTCCTCACCCCCTCACGAACCAAAAAGCCTGTAAACTGGATTTTATCAGGTGGATTTGCTATTATTTGGCTCTTCCAAGCGATGCAAGCACTCCTGAACTGATAACACAGGTACGGATGAATTCAAAAACCCTTGACTATCGCGGGTCAAGATAGCATCAAGTCCTTGATCTACAGCACAAGCGACCTGAATCGCATCCTCATAATCAGCCAAACCTGAACTAAACGCTACCTCTAGAACCTCCCGGTTTACAGGGCAGATTTCCATTGCTGTCAATGTCTCTGAAACTGCTTGCCGTGCCTGCTCAATACTGCGAGTGTGTCTTCGAGCAATATAAAAAATGTCCGTGAGCGTTGTAGCTGTGACATACCCGACGATCTGACCAGAATCGATCGCCTGAAATAGTCGTTCTGCATCTTGGAAAAATAGCTCTCTCTGCAATAGAAAATCTAGGAGAACATTAGTATCAATCAAAACTCTCACTAAAGATATTTCTCCACCCGACGATCTTCCAACATGGCAGCTACTTCTTGGTCGGTTGGTGCAAGTTGGTCTGTTTTGAGTAAGCCACGCATCCGTTGAATTGCACCAGAACGATCAGGTCTAGCAATTGGGGTCTTCTGCAAGGACTCAATAATGGCGCTAACCAGATCAAGTCGATCGCTCGGTGATAGCTTAACCGCTTCTTCCTTTAGGTCTTGCAGTAACATAGACATTGCTTGGGGCTGAATATTCTGGAGTTTATTAAAAATAATTATAACCTTGATTTATGATCAGGGCTGTAGGGCTATCTTGGACAGCCTATAAATCTCCATTGTTAGTTCTTTGGTGACATCTCTAAATCCTTCAACTTGCTCTCTTAGCATTGCCAAGTCAAAATCAGACATAGAGACTCTATTACCCTCTGCTGCTTCTAATCTAGCTTGGAATGCAAGAAAAAGATCACTGCGGTTTAACTTGTCAACTTCTTCTTGCATGGCCTGAATTTCTTCTTCAACTTTATGCTGAATAGAAACATTTGCCTCTTGAATGAACTCTCTGACCTTCAAGTATAATTACTCGCTTGCATAACTAGGAGATGCTCCCTATAGATTTTAGTATAACTCTTTTTCTGTAAGCATAACTAGGAGATGCTTTAGAGCGCCGTCTATCGAGGAAAATTAGTTAATCAATAGGCCTAGTTCATTGGCTCCTAAAAATTAGGATTTCTGTAACAGGTTGCGGTAGTCAAACACGCGAATGAGAGTCCCTTTTTGGGGTAAATCGGCGGCACGAATCCGTAATTTATTGTCCTCGATTAAACGGATATTTTTATCCTTGACCAACTTGAGAAACTCATCTACAGACACCAATTCACAGGCATTTTTATCGGCGGCACTGGTAAAGTATTGAGTTGGTATAGCAATGCGCGGCTGTAAAACTTCGATCGCCTGTTTTGCTTCTTGGGGATTATAATTTTTTGGACCACCTCCCACGGGAATAAAAGCTAAATCCGGCGAACCTAAGAGAATTCTTTGTTCTAATTCAAGCGGGGCTCCTGCCCCCCCTAAATGGACAATGCTAATGCCCGCTTGGGTCCAACGCCAGGCTACATTCATACCGAAACGTTGCCCCCCCATGCGATCGTGGGCGATACTAATGCCCTGTAATTTTAATTTACCCAGATCGTAGGCCCCCGGCTCAAACAAAATTTTCGGATTACCGGGTAAACCCTCGGCAGCCCCTTCATCCCACAGTTGACTACTAATTAAAACGATATCTGCTTCTACTTTTGGCAAAGGAAAACCCGCCGTACAACCAATTGCCCGGAAGGGATTAACTAGGACTCTTTGCCCTCCTCCGGTGAATAAAAAGCAACTATGACCCAACCATTGAACTAGGAGGGAATTATCGGGTTTTTGGGGGGAAGTGGGGTTAGTGGGTTTCGGTTTTGTTTCCGCTAAAACTGAGCTTACTGCCACGGTTAAGAAACTTGCCCCCGCCGATAAGATAAAATCTCGCCTTTTCATAAATGTAGATACAGAATTAATCAAGTTAAGGTTAATTTCAGGGGTTGGGGATTAGTAAACACTAGATGGATCGGAGAAAGTTTCTTAAAAGTTCCTTGCCGGCAGTGGTTAAAATACTTTCGGGATGAAATTGTACTCCTTGAATGTGGGGGTAATCCCGATGACGGACTCCCATGACCGTGCCATCTTCTACCCAGGCCGTGATCTCTAAATTATCCGGCATGGTGGAGCGCTCGATCACTAAACTATGGTAACGGGTGGCAGTAAAAGGATTTTCTAAGCCTTGAAATACCCCTTCATTGTTGTGATAGATTGGGGAAGTTTTGCCGTGCATCAAGACTGGGGCCCAGACCACATCCCCTCCGAACACCTGACCGATACTTTGATGACCGAGACAGACCCCCAAGATTGGCATATAGGGGCTAAATTTGGCGATTAATTCCAGAGATATGCCCGCATCGACCGGACGACCTGGACCGGGGGAAATGACAATTCCATCCGGCCGCATTTGTTCGATCGTGGCCAGATCGATTTTATCATTACGATAGACCTCGATCGGCACGGCGATCGGGAACTCGGAGGCTAATTCTCCCAAATACTGGACTAAATTGTAGGTAAAACTATCATAGTTATCGATGACGATTATCAAGAGTCTCTCTCCTTTCTTTAGCCTCGCTCAGTATTTTCATTCTACACCCCGGCTGTCTCGATCGAGATAGCCGGGGTGTAGGGGGTAGGCTATTTTTGTGCCGTCAGCTAGAATCTGCCCGGAATTGCTAATTAGGGTCTGCTGAAAAAGTTTTTCGGTGGGGGTTGGGGGTTGGGGGTTGGGTTTTACCGATTTTCAGGTGGTCAACTACCTAATTTTCAGGGAAAAAGTGCCTAAATTTCCCCCCGATCACTTCCATATCCAGTACTTTTTGATTGACAAAAGGTTTAAAAGTCTTACCCAACAAGGTTTTTAGATTTATTCAGCAGACCCTAAGTAAGAGAAACCAGAAAGGGCTGTGATGAGCTTCGAGAATCCTCACGCCTTTAGGCCCAGGATTGTCAAAACAAAGGGAAAAAAATGGCTTGATAGGCTGAGATGATCTTATCACTCCAAAAGACACTCATCAGAGCGCCGAGGGCAAGAAATGGACCGAAGGGTATAGCTTGTTTTTTTGCCATTTTACCCACAAAAATGCCCATAATACTGATCGCCGCCCCGATAGCGCAGGCCAGAAACCCGGTGACTAATAATGCTTGCCATCCTAACCAAGCACCGATCATGGCCGCTAATTTAGCGTCCCCTCCCCCCATGGCCTGTTGTCCGAGGGCAAAACTCCCCCCCCACCGAATCAGATCAAATAACCAGACTCCTAAAACCGCACTAGCGATCGCTGAAAAGAGATAGATAACACTTTGATTATTTTGCCAACCCAGGAGAGTTTGAAAAACTATCCCTAAAACTAATCCCGATTGGGTGAGGGAGTTAGGAAGCGTCATCGTGTCAAAATCAATCAAAGCTAAAGCTAATAACCAACTTACAAGAATCCAATAGCCGAGGGTCTGCCAAGAAAAGCTAAAATCTCCTAAAACCAGACAAAACAACAAACCGGTAAAAGTTTCGACGGCTGGATAACGGACAGAAATCGCAGTTCCACACCAGCGACAGCGACCCCCTAGCCATAACCAGCCTAAAACAGGTATATTCTCGCTTTTACCTAACCTATGGTGACATTTCGGACAGTGGGAAGGGGGATAAACTAGAGATATCCCCTGAGGTAATCTATAGATGACCACGTTTAAAAAACTGCCCACCGAGGCACCAAAAGCGAAGACAAAGGCAAAAGTAACTAGATGAAAGAGGGTTTCCATCCTTAAACTGGCAGATAATTGATTAGTTTGTTATCGCCTATTATAGGGGATAAAGATGCCACTATCTCCCCTCTTAAGCATCCAGTAATAATACTTCAGGCTCATCCCTAAAGGTGAATTTTCTTCTGGGCATTTTTTTTTGATTAATTAGCGGATATCACCCTAGATAATGGGGGTAAAACCCCACTATCAGCCCCAGGGACAACCTGACAAAATTAAATTATCTCAGTCAACGAGGACAAATTAATGAAACCGATTGTTGAATCTTTTTACAACTGGTACAGCAGCAAAATCAGTCACCCCCAATATCGTTGGATTATCATTCTGGGAACTATGGTTTATCTGTTTAGCCCCCTCGATATTTCTCCTGACGTTTTCCCGATTATTGGTTGGATCGATGATGGGATTGTCCTCACCCTTTTAACCACGGAATTATCGCGATTAGTTCTTGATTATCGCAATCGCCGTCCGGGAGGAGTGAAGAATCAAACCGAAGTTTCTTCCCCAACCAATACCGTTGATACCGATGCCGTAGAAGTCAGAAGTTAGAATTCGTAAGTCTCAATTCTGACTTCTGAATTCAGGAGATTGCTGTTATTTATTCTCCCCCCGCAACGCGCACGAAGTGGTCTCCCCACTTACCCACTTACCCACTTACCCACTTACCCACTTACCCACTTACCCACTTCCCCACTTCCCCACTACCCCACTTCCCCACTTCCCCACTCCCCCACTTCCTAATTCCCCACTTCCTAATTCCCTAAACTTGAATCAAAGAACTATCGACGCTGGCTAAAAGTGTTTGCACTTCCTCATCGCTGGTTTGGGAAAAATCTTCGTACCAAAGAGAAATCGATCTCAATTCGTAGGGTTTATGTAGGCAAATTACTCGATCAACTAATTTTTCTAATTGCTCACAGACTTCCACTGGGGCAATAGGAACAGCAATAATAATAGCAGCGGGATTTCCAGCTTTAAGGGTCAGAATCGCCGCTTTAATCGTTGCTCCCGTAGCGATACCATCATCTACTAGAATAATCGTTTTTCCCCTCAGGCCCGGAAAGGGTCGCTCCCCTCGATACAAGCGATCGCGTCGCTCTAATTCGATCATTTCTTCCTTTGCTACCCGTTCCATCATCGCCTCCGATAGGTGCAAGTCGTCAACGATACTTTCATTGATTACCCGCACACCATTTTGACCGATCGCCCCAAAAGCTAACTCTTTGCGCTCCGGTACACCTAATTTTCGCACTAAACACAGATCTAGCGGTAAATGTAACCTTTGGGCAATTTCAAAGGCGATCGGAACCCCACCCCGGGGCAAAGCCAAAACTAGCACCCCAGCACTATTGGTATATTCTGTCAAGTAACTAGCTAATAGTCTCCCTGCTGATCGCCGATCTTTGAGCAGATAAGTCATAACTCCCTCCTAGGGGCTAATCCCCGTGGGGATCCCTAGTCTCCCCTGACTTTATTCTATATTTCTCCGCTAATCTCTAGCTGAAATGTTAAGAAATTTAGCGAAGGCTTGACATTTTTTCGGCTAACCGCAGTTTTTCTAGGCCAGAGATCGGCTAAAATCTCAGGCAAGAGGGTTTTGTAAAGTTAGGTAACAAACATGAATCAAAGTTTAAGTGATGCGCTAGAGCCGATCGCCGCTGCCTTTCGCAGTCTCGGAACTCCCGAACCGATCGTTCATTGGGGACATCCAGTCATGATGGGGATCGTGGTTTTAGTTATGGGTAGTTATACTGCCTATGCCGGTTGGCAAAGCCGTTTAAGCAAAGATGGGGAAGTAGTGGCCAAAAATCGGGCTGATCACCGCAAACTCGCCCCCTGGCTGTTTTTATTTATCGCTCTCGGTTACACTGGCGGTATTTTATCCCTAGTCATGCAGAAACATCCAATCCTCGAAAGCAGCCATTTCTGGACAGGATCGGTCGCGATCGGTTTATTAGCTTTCAATGGATTATTGTCCCTCACTGGCTTCGCTGGCGGGAAAAAAGAACTTTTCCGGACTATTCACGCCTATATCGGCAGTATTGCCCTGATTTTACTGCTAGTTCACGGTGTTTTCGGTCTTCAGTTGGGATTATCTCTCTAGTTGGTTTATTTATGGCTTCGGGTGGGCTATTTCCCACCTGGAGATTTTTCACCGCAGAAGACTGTGGCCAAGGACAATAATTGAAGAAATTATGACTTTAAGCACTATTCTTGGGATTCCGAGTTTAGAATTAACAGGTAATTTACCAAGAAAGTAAAGTATCGTCACGCAACGAGGAGATAGATATTTTGAAGAAAGTAGAAGCGATTATCCGACCCTTTAAACTCGAAGAGGTGAAAATCGCCCTAGTTAACGCGGGCATTGTTGGGATGACCGTCTCCGAAGTTAGAGGTTTCGGTCGTCAGAAAGGTCAATCGGAACGTTATCGCGGTTCCGAGTATACCGTCGAATTTCTCCAAAAACTCAAGATCGAGATCGTCGTCGAAGATAAGCAGGTCGATATGGTCGTCGATAAGCTGATTTCGGCGGCGCGTACTGGTGAAATCGGAGACGGTAAAATCTTCGTCTCCCCCGTGGAACAGATCGTCCGCATCCGTACCGGAGAAAAAAATCTCGAAGCGATTTAACCCCCAGACAAGGGATGATAGTACAATGCTGTCATCCCCCCCATTCACACCGTTTCCCATAATATAAAAGTGTAACCTAATTTAGTATCAACGACCGATTCCCCAAAAGGAAAACTTTGCACCTCACCATTAAGATAAATACTATAATTGAATCTATTGGCTCGATCTGCCCCCATCGCTGCTGAAGACCGCCGAACGGTACAAATAATTTGACCAGACTGGATATGATCATTGCCCGTGACTAAAAAAACCTCTTGCCTAAAAAGTCACAAATATTATATAATGTTTGATCGTGGCCAAAATCGGTGTTAGGTGGTGCTGAAGGCACTGCCGAGCAGAACCGCCTTGGTCGCTCGGTCTTCGCCGGGATACTGAAGATAAACCCTTTAAGTCCCCAAGAAACAAAGACCAGCAACAATCTAGGCAGAACCAGCAACCCTGTCTAGTCTTACTTACGAATTTAACGGGATGCCAGCTTAAATAACTCGAAAAAAGTCATTCAAGTTGGGCAGGCTGATAAAGTGGGAAAAATCTTTCCCGCTCCTATAGCCACGGCCACGTTATTTTTGATTGTCGTCTAGTAAAGATAAAGAGAACAATCCGTGTCTATCGGTATCCTCGGTACAAAACTGGGCATGACCCAAATCTTCGACAACAAAACGGGAGTCGCCATTCCCGTCACCGTCGTTCAAGCAGGTCCGTGTCCCGTCACCCAAGTAAAAACTAAAAAAACCGACGGTTATGAATCCATCCAAGTGGGATACAAAACCGTCAAAGAAAAAGCCCTCAACAAACCGCTGCTCGGTCATTTAGCCAAAGCCGGTGTCTCCCCCCTGCGGCATTTAATCGAATACCGCCTCGAGGACGCATCCGCTTACACTTTAGGCCAAGAAATTACCGCCGCTATCTTCCAAGAAGGCGATTTGGTCGATGTGGCTGGAACCACCATCGGACGGGGGTTCTCCGGCTATCAAAAACGCCATAACTTCAAGCGCGGTAACATGACCCACGGTTCCAAAAACCACCGTCTCCCCGGTTCCACCGGTGCCGGTACTACCCCCGGTCGCGTCTTCCCGGGTAAGAGAATGGCTGGACAATACGGAGCAACCCAAGTTACCATCCGCAAATTGTCCGTGGTCAGAATCGATAGCGAACGCAACCTGATCCTGATCAAAGGAGCCGTCCCGGGCAAACCAGGAACCCTGTTAAACATCACCCCCGCCAAGAAATTTGGTAAATAGGGCAAGGAAAGATTAAAGCCATGGTTAACTACACAGTCAAAAATTGGCAAGGGGAAGAAGCAGGAACAGGCACCCTGGAACTGAAAACCGCTAAACCCGAAACCGCCAAACACCTAATTCACCGCGTCGTCGTCAGCCATCTAGCGGCGGCCCGCCAAGGTAACGCCTCCAGCAAAACCCGCTCGGAAGTGCGCGGCGGTGGTCGCAAACCCTGGCGGCAAAAAGGCACCGGTCGGGCCCGGGCCGGTTCGATCCGTTCTCCCCTCTGGCGTGGTGGCGGTGTCATCTTCGGACCGAAACCCAGAGATTTTGAAGTTAAGGTCAATCGCAAAGAGAAAAGATTAGCCCTGAGAACCGCTTTGATCGGCCAAGCTGATAACTTTATCGTGGTTGAAAGCTTCGCTGAACAATTCTCCCAACCCAAAACCAAAGAACTGACCGCTGCCTTAAGTCGCTGGGGAGCCAGTCCAGAGGAAAAAATTCTGCTGATTCTGACGGAAATTCCCGAAAATGTCTATTTATCGGGACGTAATATCTGCAATCTCAAAATTATTCGCGCCGATAGTCTCAACGTCTATGATGTCCTCCTAGCCGATCGAGTTATCGCCACCGCCGCAGCCCTAGCTAAAATTGAGGAGGTCTATGGTGCTTAAAATTGAAGCCAGACAACTCGCCGATCTGATCCTAAAGCCGATCGTGACCGAGAAAGCCACCCTACTCCTAGAACAAAATAAATACGTCTTCGATGTCGCCTTGAAAGCGACCAAGCCAGAAATTCAAGCGGCGATCGAACTGCTGTTTGACGTGAAAGTAACGAAAGTGAACACCAGCCGCCCCTCTCGTCAGAAAAAACGCGTCGGCCGTTTCCTCGGTTACAAACCCCAATACAAACGCGCGATCGTGACCCTGGCAGCAGGCGACTCGATCGCCCTCTATCCCGACGTATAACAATCAAGAAACCCGATAACGGAAAACTAAACTATGGGTATTCGCTCTTTTAGACCTTTAACCCCCGGGACAAGGCAGGCGGCGATCTCCGACTTTAAAGAGATCACCAAAACCGAACCAGAAAAGTCCCTAACTCATCACAAACACAGTAAACAGGGGCGGAATAATCGCGGTGTCGTTACCAGTCGTCACCGGGGCGGCGGCCATAAACGCCTCTACCGGATTATCGATTTTCGTCGCGATAAACGGGATATTCCAGCCACAGTAGCGGCGATCGAGTACGATCCTAACCGTAACGCCCGCATTGCCCTGCTTTTCTACAAAGACGGGGAAAAACGCTACATCATCGCCCCCGCCGGTTTAGGCGTTGGTGATACCGTCATCGCCGGAGAAAACGCTCCCTTCGAGGTCGGTAACGCCCTACCCTTAAGTCGCATCCCCCTAGGGACAGAAGTTCATAACATCGAACTCGTCCCCGGTCGCGGTGGTCAAATGGTGCGGGCCGCCGGTGGTTTCGCCCAAGTGGTAGCGAAAGAAGGCGATTACGTTACCATCCGCCTCCCCTCCAAAGAAGTCCGCATGATCCGGCGTGAATGCTACGCCACCATCGGCAAAGTCGGTAACGCCGAAGCGAGAAATATCAGTCTCGGTAAAGCCGGTCGTACCCGTCACCGCGGTCAACGACCTCATGTTCGGGGTAGCGTCATGAACCCAGTCGATCACCCGCACGGAGGTGGAGAGGGTCGCGCTCCGATCGGACGTTCCGGCCCGATGACTCCCTGGGGTAAACCCGCCCTCGGTCGCAAAACTCGCAACAAGAAAAAACGCAGTAGCGATCTCATCGTGCGCCGTCGTACCCAGGGTTAGAAATTATTACTTTACTTTTGACTGAAAATTATGGGTCGTTCACTGAAAAAGGGGCCATTTGTCGCCGGCCACCTGATGGAAAAAATCGAAAAACTCAACGCACAGGGCAGTAAACAAGTGATTAAAACTTGGTCCCGTGCCTCGACAATCATTCCCGATATGGTCGGGCACACGATCGCCGTTCACAACGGCAAACAGCACGTTCCCGTCTATGTTTCCGAGCAGATGGTCGGTCATAAACTCGGTGAATTCGCTCCCACCCGCACCTTCCGCGGCCACGCCAAGAGCGACAAAAAAGCAGGACGGAAATAGGTCGGTGGGCGGTAATCTTAAAACCGTCAGCCCCCAGTCAGCGTTCAGATAACTATGAGATGGTGGGTTACGGCGACTAGATAAATTAATAACTAAGTCTCATAAGTTGTCGTCGCCTAACCCACCCTACCTAACTGATGACTGATGACTGATAACTGATAACTGATAACTGATAACTGAAATGACCATCGATACCTCTAACGAAGTCAAAGCGAGCGCCCGCTATATTCGGATGTCACCCCTGAAAGTCAGACGGGTACTCGATCAGATCCGCGGTCGCTCCTATCGGGAAGCCCTAATCATTCTCGAATTTATGCCCTACCGGGCCTGTGATCCGATCCTAAAAGTTCTGCGTTCCGCCGTTGCCAACGCCGAACATAACGAAGGACTCGATCCCGCCACTTTGGTAGTTAGCCAAGCCTTTGCCGATGGCGGACCGACCCTAAAACGTTTTCGACCCCGGGCCCAAGGCCGCGCCTACCAAATTCGCAAACCCACCTGTCATATTACCGTCGCCGTCGCTCCTAGCAACGAAGACTAATCACCTTAACTAAAAAAACCACAATGGGACAAAAAATCCATCCCCTCGGTTTTCGTCTCGGCGTTATCAAAGATCATAAATCTTGCTGGTATGCCGACGCGAAACGTTACCCCGAACTACTGCAAGAAGATCGCCGCATTCGTGAATACGTCGAAAAAAACCTTGCTAATGCCGGTATCGCCGATATTCGCATCGAACGTAAGGCCGATCAAGTAGATATTTCCATCCACACCGCTCGCCCCGGGGTCGTCGTCGGTCGTGGTGGCACGGGAATCGAACAGCTGCGCCTAGGTTTACAAAAAGCCCTCGGTGGCCAGCGTCAAATTCGCATTAACGTCATTGAGGTGGCTCGCGTTGATGCCGATGCCAACCTGATCGCCGAATACATCGCCCAACAACTAGAAAGACGGGTTTCCTTCCGTCGTGTTGTCCGGCAAGCCATCCAACGGGCGCAGAGGGCCGAAGTCAAAGGGATCAAAATTCAAGTTAGCGGTCGTCTCAACGGGGCGGAAATCGCTCGGACCGAATGGGTGCGGGAAGGACGAGTTCCCCTGCATACCCTGCGCGCCGATATTGATTACTCCTATAAAACCGCCAGCACCATCTACGGGATTCTAGGCGTGAAAGTTTGGATATTTAAGGGCGAAATTATCCCCGGCCAAGAAGAAATTGCCGCCGCCGTTCCCGCTCAAGCACCGCGCCGTCAACAGCGTCGCCGTCAACAGTTTGAAGATCGCTCTAGTGAGGGCTGATCCCTAATATTTATCAGTGGTAAATAGCTCATGTTAAGTCCCAAAAGAACAAAATTCCGCAAACAACAGCGCGGACGGATGCGCGGGCTGGCCACCGGCGGAAATACGATTAATTTCGGCGATTTCGCCCTGCAAGCCACCGAACCCTGTTGGATTACTTCCCGTCAAATCGAAGCGGCCAGACGGGCAATGACTCGTTATATTCGTCGGGGTGGCAAAATCTGGATTCGCGTTTTTCCCGATAAACCCGTGACCCAACGGGCCGCAGAAACTCGGATGGGTTCCGGGAAAGGTTCCCCCGAATTCTGGGTGGCCGTGGTTAAACCGGGGTTCATTATGTTTGAGATTGCCGGGGTAGCTGAACCAGTGGCCCGGGAAGCAATGCGCCTAGCCGCCCAAAAATTACCGATTAAGACCAAATTTATCACTCGCGAGGAGGATTTTGTCTAATGGCTCTACCAAAAATCGCCGAAGTGAGGAAGATGAGCGATGACGAAATCGCCGACGCTATCCTCGCTGCCAAAAAGAAACTGTTTGAATTGCGTTTGCAACAGGCCACCCGCCGCTTGGAAAAAACCCACGAATTCAAACACACCCGCCACCGTCTTGGCCAATTATTGACCGTAGAACGGGAGCGCCAACTAGCCCAGTCCACCCCGGAGGCATAACCCACTATGGCAGTTAAAGAAAGAGTTGGGGTAGTGGTCAGCGACAAAATGGATAAAACCGTAGTGGTAGCCATTGAAAACCGCTCTCCTCACCCTAAATACGGCAAAATCGTCGTTAAAACCCAGAAATTTAAGGCTCACGACGCAGAAAATCAAGCCAAACAAGGCGATCGAGTTCGTATTCGTGAAACCCGCCCCCTCAGTAAAACTAAACGTTGGGAAGTGGCGGAAATATTAACCGATAATTAAATTTCACCTAGGTAAAAACCGTGATTCAACAACAAACCTACTTAAATGTCGCTGACAATAGCGGGGCGCGGAAACTAATGTGTCTGCGGGTGCTGGGAACAGGTAACTGTACCTACGGTGGCATCGGTGACAAAATTATCGCCGTGGTTAAGGACGCTATCCCCAATATGCCCGTGAAAAAATCCGATGTGGTGACTGCGGTGATTGTGCGGACCCGTCAAACCGTCCGTCGCGATAGTGGCATGAGCATCCGTTTTGATGATAACGCCGCCGTGATTATTAATAATGACGGTAATCCCAAAGGTACTAGGGTTTTTGGTCCTGTCGCTCGGGAATTGCGCGATAAAAACTACACCAAAATTGTTTCCTTAGCCCCAGAAGTTCTCTGATCAAAGTCAAAAGTACAAAGGCAATCGGAGGTCAAAAAAATGAGTAATAAAAACAGTCAAACCTCACCCCAAAGGCAAAAAATGCACGTTAAAAAAGGGGATGTCGTTCAAGTAATCGCTGGTTCCGATAAGGGCAAAGTGGGCGAAATTTTACGGGCTTTACCCCAAGAAAGTACCGTGGTGGTCAAGGGAGTTAATATCCGCACCAAACATACTAAACCCCAACAGGAAGGAGAATCGGGTCAAATCCTTACCTACGAAGCACCGATTCACAGTTCCAAAGTGATGCTTTATTCCGAGAAGAAAAAAATCGCCAGTCGGGTGGGTTATACCTTTACCGAAGACGGTCGGAAAGTGCGGATACTGAAGAAAACTGGCGAAATTATTGATTAGTTTCCCATCAATTCTAGTTCCTGACCAAGCCCAGGAAAAGCAAGCAGAAAAACTATGAGCCAAAAACTAAAAACCACCTATCAAGAAACCATTGTTCCTAAACTGAAAGAACAATTTGGTTATACCAATATCCACCAAGTACCTAAAGTTATCAAAATTACTGTTAACCGCGGTCTTGGGGAAGCTTCACAAAATGCCAAAGCTTTGGAGTCTTCCAAGGACGAACTGTCCACCATCACCGGACAACAACCGGTAGTGACCAGGGCCAAAAAAGCGATCGCTGGCTTCAAAATTCGCGAAGGAATGCCGGTGGGTGTCATGGTGACATTGCGCGGCGATCGAATGTACGCTTTTTTAGACCGTCTAATTAATCTGGCATTACCACGTATTCGCGACTTTCGCGGTATCAGCGGTAACAGTTTTGATGGTCGTGGTAACTACAGTTTAGGCATTCGTGAACAGTTGATCTTCCCCGAAATTGAATACGACAAAATCGATCAAATTCGCGGGATGGACATCTCAATCATCACCACCGCTAAAAACGACGAAGAAGGACGCGCCCTCCTCAAAGAGATGGGAATGCCCTTTAGATAAATCAATCAAGAGAAAAGTAAACAGTGACCGGTAAATAAGTGAACAGTGATCAGTAAACAGTAAACAGTAAACAGTGATTCAGTGAAAAGACAGCAGGAAACTGCTATTTAATACTACTCACTTAATACTCAAATCTGATCACTGATCACTGATGACTGATAACTGATAACTGACCATTGATGTTGATCCCAATTTAGGAGAAAAACAGGTAATTCATGTCTGCTAACGATACCATCTCGGATATGCTGACCCGCATCCGTAACGCTTGCGCGGTTCGGCAGACCACTACTCAAATCCCCACCACGCGGATGACGCGCAGTATTGCTCAAGTTCTCAAGGACGAAGGCTTTATTGCTGACTTTGAGGAAGTGGGTGAGGGGATTAAATCTCAATTAGTTCTTTCCCTCAAATATAAAGGCAAAAACCGTCAACCGATCATTACTACCCTCACCAGAGTCAGTAAACCGGGCTTGCGAGTTTATTCCAACAGTAAAGACTTACCTCGCGTCCTCGGTGGCATTGGCATCGCCATTGTTTCCACCTCTAAAGGCATTATGACCGATCGCGAAGCCCGTAAACAAAACGTTGGCGGCGAAGTCCTTTGCTACATCTGGTAAACAAGGATAAGCTATCAGCCGTCAGCCTTTCCAAGTTTCAACCTGATAGCTGACCCACTGATAACTCTTCCGGTGATATCTGACCCACTGATAACTGATAACTGTTATGTCTCGTATTGGCAAACGCCCGATTCCTATTCCCAATAAAGTCACCGTCGATATCGATGGTGCTACCGTGACGGTGAAAGGGCCCAAAGGAACTCTCCAGAGAACCCTACCCACCGCCGTCGCCATCAATAAAGATGGCGAAACTCTGCTCGTTACCCGTCAAGACGATTCGCGTACCGCCAGAGAACGCCACGGACTCTGTAGAACTCTAGTAGCCAACATGGTGGAAGGAGTCGCTACCGGCTTTCAAAAACGCCTCGATATCCAAGGGGTGGGCTACCGCGCCCAGGCGCAGGGTGGTAAATTGGTTCTGAATGTTGGTTACAGCAAACCCGTGGAAATGGAGATGCCCGATGGTGTTTCCGTCGCTGTAGAAAACAACACCCAAGTTATCGTCAGTGGCATCGACAAAGAAGCCGTCGGTAACATTGCCGCTAAAATCCGCGAAGTTCGTCCCCCCGAACCTTATAAAGGTAAAGGGATTCGCTATCTTGGTGAAGTTGTCCGTCGCAAAGTTGGTAAAGCTGGCGGTAAAGGCGCTAAAGGCGGTAAAGGAGGTAAAAAATAAACCATGAAACTTAGTCGCAAAGAATCAGTCCGTCGTCGTCACCAGCGTGTGCGTCGCAAAATTAATGGCACTGCTGAACGGCCGCGTTTATCCGTATTTCGTTCTAATAACCACATCTACGCCCAAATTATCGACGACGTGGCCCAACATACCCTCGCTGCCGCTTCTACCCTAGAGGCAACCTTGCGCGGGGAATTAGAATCCACCGCTACCCAAGAGGCCTCGGCTGCCGTGGGTAAACTGGTGGCCCAACGGGCCCTAGACAAAGGCATTGAACAAGTGGTTTTTGATCGCGGTGGCAATCTCTATCACGGTCGCGTCAAAGCCTTAGCAGAAGCGGCTCGTTCAGCCGGCTTAAACTTCTAAAATATCCTTTCAACACTGATAAAACTATGGCAAAACGTCGCAAAGGCAACCGCGAAAAAGAAAAAGAAACCACTTGGCAAGAGCGGGTCATCCAGATCCGCCGGGTTAGTAAAGTGGTTAAGGGTGGTAAAAAACTCAGCTTCCGGGCTATCGTCGTGGTCGGTAATGAAAACGGCCAGGTGGGAGTGGGAGTCGGCAAAGCAGGGGATGTTATCGGGGCCGTCCGTAAAGGCGTGGCCGATGGCAAAAAACAACTAATTGAAGTCTCCTTAACTAAGGCTAGTTCTATCACTCACCTTACCCGGGGTGCTTCCGGTGGCGCTCAAGTGCTCATGCGTCCGGCTGCTCCGGGGACTGGGGTTATTGCTGGGGGTGCTGTCCGTACCGTTTTAGAATTAGCCGGGGTGAAAAATATCCTCGCTAAACAACTCGGTAGCGATAACCCCCTCAATAACGCTAGAGCCGCCGTTAACGCCCTGGAAACTCTCCGCACTTTCTCGGAAGTGGCCAAGGATCGAGGCGTATCTGTAGAACATTTGTACACTTAAAGAAATCACCATGAAACTCCACGAAATCGCCCCCCAACCGGGGTCCACTAAACGTCGTCGTCGTGTGGGACGGGGTGTCTCGGCCGGCCAGGGCGCTAGTTGCGGTCTGGGAATGCGCGGACAAAAATCTCGCTCCGGGACGGGGACTCGTCCCGGTTTTGAGGGGGGACAAATGCCCCTCTATCGTCGGGTTCCCAAATTAAAGCATTTTCCTTTGGTTAACCCCCGTCAATACACAATCGTTAATCTGAGAAAATTAGCTTCTTTACCCGCTAATACGGAAGTCACCCTGGAAAGTCTCCTAAAAGCTAAAATTCTCACCAGCAACGACGGCCCTTTAAAAGTTTTAGGTGATGGTGAAATTACCGTTCCCCTTAAGGTGAAGGCCGCCGCTTTTAGCAATAGTGCCAAAGAGAAAATTACCGCCGCTCAAGGGACTTGGGAAGAAATATAAATTTCCCAGGAGTCTTGGAGAAGACAGGAGACGGGAGACGGGAGACAGTATTCAGGAGACGGGAGACAGGAGATTATTTTTATTTATTCTTCCCCCGCAACGCGCACGCAGTGACCCCCCTACACCCTAACACCCAATCCCCAAGACCTGATTGCTATATCATCGAAAATTTGGGTCTGAAACCCCGTCGTTCTACGACGGCTTTACCGTTAAATACTAGCGCATTTACGGAATATATGCTTAAATGTGAGACATGGAAAAAGCCTATTCTTACCGATTTTACCCCACACCAGAACAAGAGTCGCTATTGCGGCGCACTTTGGGCTGTGTAAGATTAGTTTACAATAAA
>NZ_JADBTZ010000056.1:0-2851 GCF_020245885.1 Microcystis sp. M165S2
GAGATTTAACAGGTGGCAAAATCGCGATCGCCAATCAGTGTTGGACGGGTGTAATTTCAGCTATTCAGTCATTATGAGGGTTATGACATTTTTGGTGGGGGTGCTAAAATCTGCTTCTAGCATCAAAATGAGAATTGCTGGAAAAAAAGCCGTCCAATTTATGATCAGCTAACCCAGTGATCTTAAGCTGGCAATGGGCTGTTTTCAGCTATCGTGGGCGGGGCGAGAAAAATTGACTAGAATAAAAGAGGTGGAATCATGATCGAGAGTCTGCCGGGCAATTACCGTCATGGCCGCCAATCCTGAGACTACATTTTTTGATCACCGAGGTATATTGGCGATGATCACTAGAAATTCTTTATTATCAGGTTTGTTTCTGGGTCTGGGTTGGGTTTGCGTTAGCGGCAACCTAGTCGTGGCCCAATTGCCTATCAGTGAGCGTTGTTTAGCGGGGGCTGAATCCTGCGCTTACCAAAAATATCCCCAATACAATCAGCAATTAAACTTTCGCACCAGTCCCCAAATCGAGCAGCGGCGACAGAACACGATCGAAAATGAATGCGGTAGCAGTAATTCCTCTCGTTGTAATAATCTGCGTCCGCAGGTGCAAGAGCGACAGGAAACTCCCACCCTGCAGCAATTGCGGGAACAACAGATTAGAATTATCCAAACTCGTTAAAATAGGGGAGATTTTTCCATCTCCCCCCACACCACCTATCGATAAATCCCACAATTAACGCACTTCAAACAAACGATTATCCGGTAAATTACTAATCGCTCGCTGGAGACTATTCAAGGATCTATTGTAATCGACGATCGCCTGTAGATAACGGCTTCTGGCATCGGTTAAATCCCGTTGGGAGTTGATCACATCCGTTTGGGTTCCCACACCCGCCTGAAAGCGTAAACGGGCTAATCGCAGACTTTCCGTGGCGGATTCAATGCTTTTTTGCGAAGTTTTGATGTTTTCTTGGTTAGAAATCAAACTATAGTAGGATTCCTCCACCTGAAGGCGAATTTCATTGCGACGGAGGGAGAATTCCGTATCGGCGCGATCAATATTTCTTTCCGCTTGACGAGCGCGAGCAAAAGCACGACCACCATCAAAAAAAGTCCAACGAATCCGGCCACCGACGCTAAAACCATCGCCAAAACCAGCTTCATCACTGAGATCGTTGAGGACATTATACGCGCCCAAAAGGTCCACTTGGGGAATCACCGCCGAAATGGCGATCGAGCGGTCTTCTGCGCTAATTTCCCGTTGTAAGAGTTGTTGTTCTAATTCTGCGCGATTTTTATAGGCCAGAACAATACTATCATCAAGACTTAAGCCCCAAGTTCCCGCCTCGCGAATCTCATCGGCAGCGGTTAACTCAATGTGTTGGCCAACACTCAATATTTGTGCCAGTCGCCGTCGGGAAATACGCTGGTTAGAAATCGCCCGAGTTAAGTCTTGGTTAGCGTTAGCGAGGTCAACTTCCGCCTGTAGGACAGCAAATCGAGTTCCTAGTCCCGCTTGCTCCAATAATTGAGCATCCCGTAAACTTTGACTAGCATCTTCGATCGAGGCTTGGGCGATCGCTACTTGGGCATCACCCCTCTGTAATTCATAATAGGCATCGGTGGCATCAAAACGAGTTTGTTCCGAGACTCGTTCCACCTCTAATTCCTGTTGCCGGATCACTTTTTCGGCCCTTTTGATCTGGGCTGCCCGTTCACCCCCTGTATAAACCCCATAGACGATGCGAACACTACCCTGAAGGTTGGTACTATCTTCGGGTGTAACTGCTGGGATTCCCTGTTGACGAGCTAACTCATTCTGTCTTTGGGCAGCTGCCGATTGATCTTGAGTGAGACTGGCCTCCGCTTCTGCCGTGGGTAATAAGGCCGCCTGTTGTTCCTTTAATTGGGCGCGAGCGATTTCCAGATTAATCCGGGCTGTCTGTAAGGTCTGATTATTTTTTAAAGCTAATTCGATCGCTTGATTTAAGGTGATCGGTTGTACTACCCTAATATTCACCTCATCCGGTTTGGTGGGAAAAATTAGGGGATTGCCACTAGGATTAAGATAATTGGGGGCTTTGGTATCCGCTTCCGTGGTTGCCGGTGCCGCCGATGGACCGGGTAATTGAGAAACTGGATTGGCAGTAGGTCGGGGTTTCTTCAATAAATCGGCAGCGGACTGAGTTTGTGCCTTAACCGAGGATTCAGCCAAGAAAATCAACCCAAGCACCGCACTCACGGTAATACCATAACGCAAGAGCAACATGAGTATCTCGAAAGTAAACAGTAAACGATAAGAAGTAAACAAGCTCACACCACTATGTTGGCCGATTACTAATTACTAATCACTAATCCTACTCCATCCCGACGCGGATCGCCCGTAGCGGTTAATTCCCCCCGATCATTCACTGCCACCCCATGCACACCCCCAAAAAACATATTTTGTTCTTGCCAACGGGATACTTGAGTATTTGCGGGTAAAACCAGATTTTCGAGCATATTTTCCCGATCTTCTAAAGGTTCAATTCCTAATTGTTGATTTTCCCAATGTAGGCGCGAGGCAGCGATCGCATCGGGTAAGGATTGCCGAAAATCGATTAAATTGCTAATAACCTGCAAAATAGCGGTGCGAATGCGATTGGAACCCCCAGAACCGAGAACAAATCGCGGCTTTCCTTCCTCTAAAATCATCGTCGGGGACATCATTGAAAATTTTGGGTGGGAAACCCCGCCGTTCTAGGTTGGCTTTACGTTAGAATTAAAAAGACCGTCTCGAAAACCAAGTGGGCGGACAGCACCTTGAAAACTCGGCTTAGGGGGTTCCGTTCAGAAAAGCTTGTCCGGGTAA
>NZ_JADBTZ010000057.1:0-9500 GCF_020245885.1 Microcystis sp. M165S2
CTTGAACGAGTAAAACTTTCTAGGAAATAAGGTGGAACATGAGATTTTTTCGACTTGTTCAAAGTGGCCGTCCGGCATTCGGACACTCAAAATGGACGGGTCGGAAAGCGTAAGACTTCTGTTAAAGAAGCAGCATCCCGTTAAGCGTCAACCCCGTTCAGCGACCACCCTAAAAAAGTGGCGTGGTGAGGAATCGCCGTCCGTTTTACGGCGGCGAGGATGTCAAACTTTATGTCTATGGGAAGCGATCGCTGTTAGTTTCCCACTGCCCTAGGGAACAATAAACATAGCTGAAAGACAGCACTCGATCGTGTAAGGTCAGGGCAAACCCTAATTACTGTCATAATATTTCTCAAAAAAAGAGGAGAAAAAAGCAAGTTCTGCCTTTCTCTCCTCCAGTCTAGCGATTAATTACATGGAAACAGCAGTGAGTAATTTTTAATTACTATTCACCGCTTTAGTAAGCACCGTTATTTTTGGGAAAAACCACAACACCGATAGTTCTGAAGATTACCCAGATATCGGTTAACCAGTTACGCGAATTAACATAATACACATCCATCTGCACCCGCAGGGGATAGGGGATGTCATTACGTCCGGAAACTTGCCATAAACCAGTCAAACCGGGGCGAATAGTTAAAACTTTGTCGATGCGATTGCCATATTTCTGCAATTCTTCGGGAACTAAAGGCCGCGGACCGACGACGCTCATATCTCCTCGCAGGACGTTCCAGAATTGGGGAAACTCGTCTAAACTGGTTAAGCGGAGAAACTTGCCAATCCAAGTTATACGGGGATCGTCCTTAAGCTTGAAATTATCCTCGAATTCCGCCCGCAGTTGAGGAGAGTCTTCCATCAGTCTCTCTAATACCTTATCCGCATCCATTACCATAGTACGAAACTTGATACAGTTGAAATGCTGGAAGTTTTGACCGACGCGCTTCTGCACATAGAAGACCGGACCGGGGGAACTAATCGCGATCAATAAGGCTAAGATTAAATAAAGCGGCGAAAAGAAAATTAGAACCGATAGGGAGAAAACGATATCGAATAATCGTTTTGAGGTATCGCCGTCTAAAGCTATTAACCAAGATTTTTGATGCCGTCTACCAGAGACCGAAGGTTTGAACCCTCGCTTCATCAAAGCTTGTAGAGCCTTGACGGAGATAAGTTGGCTATTAGCAGTCATCTTACTCCTTCACATCACACACACCACACAGTACCCATGATAAAGCCACAAGACCGAAAAAACAAGTCTTCAGGCCAATAACTGGCACTGGCCATTTTAGAGCCTTTGTACTGAAAAATCTCTAATTAGGGTTTGCGGCAAAAAGTTTGTTGGTGGGGTTAGGAGTCAGTAGTCAGAATTCAGGAGATTATTTTTATTTATTCTCCCCGCTCCCATCTCCCCCGCTCCCCGCTCCCTTCTCCCCTGCTCTCCTATGCCTTTTAAATAGGATTTAGTATTAAGCTAAGACGTATTTAAACCGCTTATTCTTAGATTAGCCGAATCTCCCCCCCTCTTTAGGGTCGTTTCATTCTCTCAAATGTCATTATCTCAAATCCTTATCTGCCAACGTTTTTAGTCGATTTCTCGGAATAAATAGCTGAAAATTTTTAAAAACGTCGTGCTTTGCTTACCGCATAAGCGATTAAAGGTAGCAAAAAAAAGAATTAGATTCGGAGAATGAAACAGCCCTACTAGGGTTGGGGGGTGTTGCCCTTTGCCTCTTGCACTCTTGCAAGAGTGCCTCGTCTGGCCCAAGCAATTTAAATTACGAACAGCTGATAGGACGTTTTTGAACCCCCAAAAATTAATTCTGCAAGAGGTTTAATAAATAAAAGGGCATCAGCAAATGATGCCCTGTGGCTGAATATTTAAGTAGTTACAGATTTGATCCTAAGGATGAAGTATGCTCTTGTGTGCGCTCGTCTCCTGACTCGGAGAATTCTGACTCCCGAAAACGAAAACTTTATACTTCATCATTAAGATAAACCCCCTTCTTAGGCGGTGCGTTTTTTCATACTACCTAGTTCTCGAATGCCTAACCAACCGATCAAACTATAGCAAATCGATAGCAACATACTTTGAATACCAATTCTTAACCACTGTTTCAAAGCCTCTAAGTTAGCTTGGCTTTCTGCCTGTTTTCGTCGATCTTGCAGCTGAGTTTGTAGCTGATTTTTGATCTCATCTAATCGCTGTTTAAACTCCTTCGGTTTTTTGGATAAATCCCGTAAATTAGTTAATTGTTCTCTTTGTTGACGTAGGGTCTGTAACTGTTCCGTGTTGATCGGTTGTCCTTGGAAACGACCAGTTTCAATTACTTGATTTCTCTGAGAGATCTCCTGTTCTAATAGTTGGGGATTTTGCGATAGAGTATTTAACTGGGCTAAGAAAGCTTGAATTTGTCCCTCCCCTTGATCAACACCCTGTTCAATTTGAGTCAAAGCGTTGTTTTTAATCTGGTTGATATTATTGATATGAACAGGAATCATCAACAGAAAAACTAAACCCAACAGTGTGGAAAGAATAAAAATCGGCCAACGCAATTCAAAGCGGGATTTTCTAGGAATGACATCTCTATTGTTAGAGTCAATCCAGTAAGCGATTAAAACGATAACGATACCCAGGAGAGGAACAATTCCTCGATCGACAAAGGTGGTGACGAACCCTACCTGCCATTGGGATTGACTGAATCGATAGGGCAGCGGCAGGATAAACCCATCCAAAAGGAAGGAAATAATGAAAACCAATCCCGTTAATTTCAGGGACAAAGAAGTAAAACTGTTCATCGCTGTTTCTGTAATGGTATGTCAATGAATAGATTCATTAGCCTGTTTAAAAGTTCTCGCTGGGGGTTCCCAGAAGGATTTTGCCGAGAGGCAATCTGACAAACTGCAATTTCTAATTAACTCTTGCTCGACCTCCTGCCCAACACTATGGTTAAATTGTTCTGCTTGTCAACCCCTTTCGAGAATCGACTCTAGAAATATTACCTCAATATGGTATCGGTAAACTTAATCCCTTTCAAAGAATAAAATTTTCCCAAGCTCTCAGATGAGTCCTGAATGGTTAGCCTATAGTAAAGACAGCCCCCTGAGTTGATAACAAAACCCATGCAGAAATTGGTGGAAGTTTTAGCTGATAAACAAGCTCTGATCGCAAAATCTCTGGCGCTGGTTCTGGAAAAAATCACAACCAGCCTCGACCAACAGGACTATTTTACGATCGCTCTGTCCGGCGGTAGCACCCCGAAACCTCTCTACGAGGCTTTATCCTCTCAACCCCTCGACTGGTCAAAAATTCACGTTTTCTGGGGAGATGAGCGCTACGTTAGTCCCAAGCATCCTGACAGTAATCAACGCATGGCCCGGTTAGCATGGCTCGATCGCATACCGATCCCGGCCGCTAATATTCATCCTATGCCCACGGATGACCCCGATCCCCAGCTGGCCGCCCAAAAATACGATGATCATCTCCGCCAATGGTTTGGGGTCAATTCTCCCGATTTTCCCGTTTTTGACCTGATTTTATTGGGAATGGGCGATGATGGTCACACCGCCTCGCTCTTTCCCCACACGGCAGCTTTAACGGTGAGCGATCGCTGTATCACCGTCGGCGAGAAAGACGGCAATCCCCGCTTAACTTTTACCGTTCCCCTGATCAATCAGGCCCGTTGTGTGATCTTTATCGCTGCCGGCGAAAGTAAACGCCCCGCTCTACATGAGATTTTCTCTGCCTATGGTGACTCTTTCTCCTATCCTTCTCGTCTCATCCACCCCCCGGCCGGGGAATTATATTGGTTACTCGATGCGGCCGCTGGTTCCTCTTTTGTCTAGAGAATAGGGGAATGGGGAAATGGGGGAATGAGGGAATGGGGAAATGGGGGAATGAGGAAATGGGGGAATTTCAACTAAAACCCTAACACCCCAACACCCCAACACCCCAACACCATAAAACCCCAAAACCCTAACACCCTAAAACCCAACCCCTAATCTGCTTTTTAACTTTTTCCTTTTTCCTTAAACAATGATCGTTTGTCCTAATTGCGAACATACTAACCCCGATGAGGCCAGTCAATGCGAGGCCTGTTACACTCCCCTGCCGCGGATGTCTTCCTGTCCTAGTTGTGGGGCAACCATCCAAACTGATGCCACCTTTTGCGGTCAGTGTGGCTACAATTTACAGCCTAATTCCCTTGCCATGGTGGCAGCCGAGGCCGAACCGGAACCGGAACCGGAACCGGAACCGGAACCCGTCCCACCAGTCCCTACACCCACCGTCGCCTCGATCGCACCTCCTCCTGTTGCCCCCCCACCGGTTCCGGCTGCCACCCGCTTACAGACGGAAATAGCTAGTCTGCAGCACCTGCAAACCGATAGCAAAATTGAATTACCCCTACATCTATCGGTAATTCATATCGGCAAACCTAACGATCGCATTCCCCCCGATATCGATGTTTCCGGTTTTCCCGATTCTGATATCGTCTCCCGGGTTCATGCCGATATCCGCGTCGAAGCGGGCATCTATTACCTCGAAGACAGCGGCAGCGCTAACGGAACCTACGTTAATCACAACCCCCTACCCCCCGGCAATCGTCATCGTCTCCGGGCTGGCGATCGCATTTCCCTCGGTAAAGGGGACAAAATGACTTTTATTTTCCAAATGTCCTAAAAGGGGACAGGTGTTAGGGGTTAGGGGTTAGGGTTTTAGTTGAATTTCCCCATTTCCCCATTTCCCCATTTCCCCATTTCCCCACTTCCCCACTGAAAATTATGCGTACAAATTGGCGAATCGGCTCTTTATTGGGCATTCCTATCTATATTGATTCCTCGTGGTTTTTGATTCTGGCTTTTGTCACCCTGCTCAATGCCACTGATGCAGAAATTCAGTCTCTGGCCGCCCAGAGTTCTGTTTTAGCGTGGTTACTTGGTTTAATCATGGCTTTATTGCTGTTTATCTCGGTTTTACTCCACGAATTAGGTCATAGTTTCATGGCTCGTTCCCAAGGCATCCAGGTCAATTCCATTACCCTGTTTCTCTTTGGAGGTATGGCCTCGATCGATCGAGAATCTCGGACTCCTCCCCAGGCCCTGCAAGTAGCGATCGCTGGACCCCTCGTCAGTTTTCTCCTGTTTTGTCTCTTATCCCTAGCCAGTCACTTACCCTATTTAAACGCTAATTTAACCTATATATGCGGGCATTTAGCGATAATTAACCTGTTTTTGGCTCTATTTAATCTTATCCCCGGTTTACCCCTCGATGGGGGTCAAATTTTCAAAGCAATCGTCTGGCAAGCAACGGGCGATCGCTGGAAAGGTTTACATTGGGCTGCGATCAGTGGTCAATTAATCGGTTGGTTGGGGATTATTTTGGGGATTTTCTTGGTTCTCTTGACGGCAGCTGTGGGGGGTGCTTGGTTAGGATTAATAGGCTGGTTTATCCTCAGAAATGCCCGCGCCTACGATAATTTGACTAATTTACAGCAAAGTCTCCTCAATTTCACAGCGGGAGAGGTGATGAGCAGAAATTGGCGGGTTTTAAACGCCCATCAAACCCTAGAGGAATTCGCCCAAGAATACGTTTTAGACCAAGCAGCCGCCAATACTGCTTATTTTGCTGCGTCCGAGGGACGTTATCGGGGATTAATTCGGGTGGAAGATTTACAGGCGATCGAGCGGAGTTTCTGGTCAGAAAAACAACTGCTTGATATTGCCCATCCCCTCGCAGAAATTCCCTCTGTTGAGGAAAAAACCCCCTTAGTGACGGTGGTGCAGAAATTGGAAACCATCCCGGACCGAATGATCACGGTGTTAACACCAGCCTCCGCCGTAGCGGGAGTGATCGATCGCGGCGATATCCTCAAGGCAATTGCGATTAAATACCAACTTCCCCTAGAGGAAACGGATATTAAACGCGCTCGCGAGGGAGTTTATCCCAGTTATTTGCCCTTAAATGTCATTGCTGCCGCTCTTGACAAGAGTGAACGGCCAAAAATCGGCGAACCGTCCTTAATGTCCTGACGTAGAGAGGATGGACGATAATAATCTTGAATATGGCTAATCCGAAAATTTCCTCCCTGGTTAACCTGCCACAATTTCCCCGTTTCCACATCTAAACAACTTAACCAGCCTTTACCGTAGGCCCAAGTATCGATACAAATGGCATGGCCGAGATTAATCGGTTTACCGCTTTTTTGGCTGGTATGACCACAAATCATGGTTTTTCCCGAACTATGGGCGGCTGGATCTTGAAATTTCTCCCAAAAGAGTTTGTATTCTGGTTGTCTGGTCAGGGGTAGATGGGGATCGAGACCAGCGTGAACAAATAAATGATTTGCAGTTTCGTAGCTATTTATACAGACTTTTCCTAAAAAATCCCAGTGAGATTCAGGAATTTTAATCAGGTGGCCTTCGCTATAGGATTTTAGCGTGGCTTTACCGCCTTTTTCTAACCAGAGACGCTGTTTGAGGGGGTTATGACGGGCTTGCAGCATGATAATCTCGTGATTACCTTTGAGGGGAATCAAATTTCCCTGTTTATGTAGGGAAATCAAGTGATCGATCACCCCTTTCGAGTCTCTGCCCTTATTAACGTAATCACCGAGGGTGATTAAAGTATCTTGCGGTTTGGGATTGACGATCTCTAGCAAGTGATCTAGAGCTTTCGAGCAACCATGAATATCGCCGATCGCTAAGGTTCGCATGAGGATTTGGTAGGGGACTAGGGCATAGGTAGGGTCTGCGGCAAAAAGTTTTTCGTGGGGGCAGGGTGTGGGGTGTGGGGTGTGGGGTGTAGGGTTTTACCGATTTTGAGGTAGTCAGTTACCTAATTTTCAGGGAAAAAGTCCCGGAATTTTACCCCCGATCACTCCAATGGTCGGCACTTTTTGAGGGAAAAAAAGTCTAAAAGCCTTATCCAACAAAGTTTTTAGATTTATTCAGCCAGCCCTAGGTACAGGTAAAAGTATTAAAGAAATCTGTTCACGACAAACAGCGATTATCGGTGATCTTGCTTAGGGTAACAAAAAGGCTTACAGTAAAATGTACCATAAATTATCAAATCTACTAAATTAATTAAGCTGTGCCGAAAGTTGTTATTGCAGGTAACTGGAAAATGTACAAAACCCAAAGAGAAGCTTTGGAGTTTTTGCAAGATTTTAAATCCCATCTAGAGGAAACCCCCGACGACCGAGAAGTAGTTCTTTGCGCGCCTTTCACCGCTTTAGCTGTCCTCTCTAAAACCCTCCACGGTGGTCGTATCCGTCTGGGGGCGCAAAATGTCCACTGGGAAAAATCGGGGGCTTATACGGGCGAAATCTCGGCGGATATGTTAACCGAAATTGGGGTTCACTATGTGGTTATCGGTCACAGTGAACGCCGGCAATATTTCGGCGAAACCGATGAAACCGTCAATTTAAGGGTTATATCTGCCCAAAAACAAGGTTTAATCCCGATTATCTGTGTGGGAGAAAGTAAAGCCCAAAGAGATGCCGGAGAAACAGAAAAGGTAATTATCAAGCAAATTCAAGCAGGTTTAGTCAATGTTGACCAAAAAAACCTCGTTATCGCCTACGAACCCATCTGGGCGATTGGCACGGGGGAAACCTGCGAAAGCGAGGAAGCGAACCGCGTTATCGGTTTGATTCGGCAACAATTAGATAATCCCGAAGTCACCATTCAGTACGGTGGTTCGGTAAAACCCGATAATATCGATGAAATTATGGCTCAATCGCAGATAAACGGGGCTTTAGTCGGTGGGGCGAGTCTAGACCCCGCCGTATTCGCCCGCATTGTTAATTATCGCTAATTGATTTCTGCTGCCATGACGCTATTTTCCAAAACCCCGATGCCTTCTATTTCCACCCGAACCTTATCCCCCACCTGCATCGCTCCGATTCCTTCGGGAGTTCCCGTTAAAATCACATCCCCCGGCAGCAGGGTCATCACTTGGGAGATATAAGCCACCAAGACATCGGGGGGAAAAACCATATCACTGAGATAACTGCTTTGTTTGGGTTCGCTGCCATCATTGAGAAAAGTGGTTAATTGGGCCCCGATACTCAATTCCCGGACAATCCAGGGGCCGAGGGGACAAAAACTGTCAAATCCTTTCGCCCGCGTCCATTGGCTATCTTTTTTCTGTAAATCCCTAGCGGTGACATCGTTAGCAATGGTATAACCCCAGATTTTGCTTCTGGCCTGGGCTGTGGTGCAGTTTTTGGCGGTTTCTCCGATAATTAATGCCAATTCTCCTTCATAATCCACTCTTTGGGATTGGGGCGGATAAAAAATCGGTTCACCATCGGCAATAATTGTCGTCGGTGGCTTGAGAAATAAAAGCGGTTCTTCTGGTACAGGTGTTCCCATCTCGGCGGCGTGGGCGCGGTAATTTTTGCCCACGGCAATAATTTTCGACGGGAAACAGGGGGCTAATAGTTGGTAGCTATCAGATTCTAATTCTAGCTTGGTTAGTTGCCCTCCTTGCCAGGGAGGGGCATCAAAGACAGCAACGCTACGGTTTAGCTGTAACAGTCCGTAGAAGATTTGTCCTTGACGATGTTTCACTCGTACATAGCGTTGCGCCATATTTTTCTGGGAATGACTAGCGATCGACTCTCGGATAGTAGTATGATCATATATCCTTGCTTCTTTATTAAAAGCTAGAGAGTTATGAAAATCAATTAACCTCCGGTCTTGACAAAGAAGCCTTCTAGTCCATAAGGATTCTGAGATGAGCAATAACTACGAAACTCTTTACATTCTCCGTCCCGATTTAGGGGAAGAAGTCGTTCAGCAACAAGTGGAACGTTATCGGACTCTGATTAGCGAACACAGCGCCACAGACATTGAAGTTAAGGTGTGGGGTAAAAAACGTCTGGCCTATCCCATCAAAAAACTCAATGATGGTGTCTATGTGCAGATGAATTATCAGGCAACCGGCAAACAAGTCGCCCCCATGGAACGCACCATGCGTTTAAGTGATGAGGTTATTCGTTATTTAACCCTAAAACTCGATCGCGTGGTGGCCCCCCCTGCCGATTTATCTCCCTTAACGGAAATTCCGCCCTCTCCTATCACCGAAGCGGTGGTGGAAGATGACGGTATCTCCGCTGAAGATTAATTATAGTCACAACTCGGTCGGATCAATGCCCAATTCCCGTAATCGGGCAAAAGCGCGATCGCGTTCTTGTTGTGCTTGGTCGCGTTCTTGTTGTGCTTGGTCGCGTTCCTCAAAGAGGGTTTCAGGGTCTTTAAATCGTTCCCCATCGGGATAAAAGACCTCTAAACCCTCTTCAAACATCTCAAACCGAATCCCTAGGATTGGGGAAGTCCAGGGAAAATTCAAGGCCGTTACCGGGAAAAAATCCTCTTGCTGATTGGCCCGCACCAATCCCCAGAAATCATGGGAGTCTGGGTCATAGAAAAACATTTCTAATACCCCATGCTCCCGATAGAAAGACTGCTTTTTGAGCATTTCCCTGGCACTATTGCTC